>JBCCBF010000056.1:0-11160 GCA_039814445.1 Pseudomonadota bacterium | reverse complement strand
CGTCTTTACAACTACATCGGTCTTCGGGTTTGTTTAACTCTAGATTTACCATATAATCCTCGCCATGCTCGTCTACGACCGTATACCAACCTCCCCAAACATCCACTACTCGATGGTGACCTGGTCGGTGAGGCCGGCGGTGGAAAATTTCTGGCGTAACACGGCTTCTGCGGTGGGTGAGCGACAGATATTGCCGGTACAGACACATAATATGCGATAGTGTTTTGCGGGCGCGGCGTCCTTGGTCATAGGCTTGGGTGTCCTGGGGCTTTGGCATCCTGGCTTGTGACAGCCTCATTTGCGGTTTCTATTCGGGCAATGGCGTCATCGGCCCGCACGAAAACCAAGCTGCCATCCTCGGTGTCGGTGGCGCGCAAAACAGCACCGCGGATTTCCGGGTATTGTTCGAACATCTCGGTGAAATCCTCGGCTTCTAGTGCCAGTAACCGGCATTCTGAGAGGGCGGTGGCGGTGAATTGTGGCAACTCACTACCCGGTAGCAGTTCCACCGCCCCAAAGACCTGGCCGGGCCCAAAAATGCGTGCCTGCTTGTGGGGCTCCACAATCTCAATCTGACCCGCTTCGATGAAATAAAGCGCGTTCGGTTCTTCCCTTGGGCGTACAATCGCATAACGGGCTGGAATGGTTTTTGGCTGTAGCCGGTTGGAAACATCGGCGATGATATGGGAGTTCAAATTTTCAAATAACGGCACATGGGCGACCACCCCATGGGTGACCCGAAAATCTTGGCGGTTAAGCTCGCGGATAAAGCCAGATGCCAAGATCGCTGCTGGCATGGCAAACATGGCCACCCCGGTCATGGCCCCGATCGCGCCCACCATTTTACCCCACGGGGTGATCGGCACCACATCGCCATAACCAATGGTGGTCAGGGTCGCAATGCCCCACCACATGGCCGCTGGTATCGAGCGAAAGGCATCGGGTTGAGCCTCCCGTTCAAGAAACCAAACCAGGCTTGATAAAAACACCAGCGACATGCCCATGATCAACAGCACCGCCAAGGCGGCTTTACGCTCGGCATACACGGCATTGGCCATGGTGCGCAGGGCTGGGGAGTAGCGGGTGATTTTTAACAGCCGCAAAAGGCGGATGAGTCGGACCGATAAGAAGCTTTGGCCACCGATACCAAACAGCGTGATGAGTGAGGGCAAGAAGGCGATCAGATCAATGAGCGCCATGGGGGTCAGCATATAGCGAAGCCGTCCCCAGACCGGGTGTTTGAAACCGGGCGCCCGTTCTTCTACGGACACCCAAACCCGCACCAGGTATTCGAGCGTGAAACAGGCCACCGCGATCATCTCAATGGCCACAAAGATAGAGCCGAATCGTGCTTGTAAACTTGGCTCTGTTTCCAGGATCAGTGCGGTAACGCTCACCACAATCAACCCAGTAATGATCCACCGCAACCAATGCTGTAACGGCTCGTTGGTATGGGTTGCTTCAAGCGCCATATAAAGCCGGCGGCGCATGGTATCTTGATACGTCAACATGGATAACTCAAGCCGGTCGCGGCCCTTGCCCCTGATCCGATTTCACACGCGGTTTTGCGTAAACCATAACAGTCTGGGGGTAGTATGGGGAAAGAGTACGGGCCCTGGCTATGTATCCCGGGATTTTGCGTGCGAAAGCCTAGTGAATAGTTGCGCTGACGCCCCGCGAAGGCTATGCCCTAGGGGTGGTTTTGCCCAGGCCGCTCCCGGCTTTATGGGGTCATCATCACCGCGTGGTTTTCACAACCGCGCGTCTATTATCGTCATCATAGGCAAGCTGTCCGGTACCATGAAACTGACTATTGAACGCGCTGTTCTGTTCCGAGCCCTGGGGCACGTCCAAAATGTTGTAGAGCGGCGGAATACTATTCCGATCCTGTCCAATGTGTTGATGCGGGCCGATGACGGTAAGCTATCCTTTACCGCGACCGATATGGATTTGGAGATGGTTGAGGCGGTTGAGGCCACCGTGGAACGCGAAGGGGCCACCACAGCCCCTGCCCACACCCTGTTCGATATCGTGCGCAAATTGCCCGATGGTGCCCAGGTGGAGTTAGAGCTCGCCGGTGATGGGTCCTTATTGAATATTCGAGCGGGTCGTTCGGCGTTCCGTTTGGGATGCTTACCCACTGAGGATTTCCCCTTTATGGCGTCAGGGGAAATGAGAGCCGAATTTACCCTGTCGGCTGGTGATCTCCGTGGGTTGATTGACCGCACCCGTTTTGCGATTTCCACTGAAGAAACTCGCTATTACCTCAATGGTATCTATCTGCATAAAGCAGAAGCCGAAGGCGTTGAGATGCTGCGGGCTGTGGCCACTGATGGCCACCGTTTGGCCCGTGTGGAGATGACCTTACCCGACGGGGCCGCGGGCCTTGGTGACGGCGATGCCGATGGCCAGGCCGGGGTCATTATTCCGCGCAAAACAGTGGGTGAGATCCGGCGTCTGATCGATGATGCCGATGAAGACATCAAGGTCGGTATTTCCGCCACCAA
The DNA here is from genome assembly GCA_039814445.1 of Pseudomonadota bacterium. Classification (GTDB taxonomy): domain Bacteria; phylum Pseudomonadota; class Alphaproteobacteria; order TMED2; family TMED2; genus TMED2. The sequence goes on along the minus strand of JBCCBF010000056.1, from coordinate 8,653 downwards.
AATCCGCTTTAGCTTTGGCGAGGCGATCCTCACCTCCAAGCTGATCGATGGCACCTTCCCCGATTATGAGCGGGTGATCCCCAGCGGCAATGATAAAACCCTGGCCGTGGATGCAAAAGCCTTTGGCAGTGCTGTGGACCGCGTGGCAACCATTGCGACCGAAAAATCCAGGGCGGTGAAATTAGCCTTGGCTGGCAGCACGCTCACCCTATCCGCCACCTCGCCAGAAAATGGCAGCGCGTCCGAAGAGGTGGAAGTCACCTATGATGGTGATGAAATGGAGATTGGGTTCAACTCGAAATACCTGCTGGATATCACCGGGCAAATCGAGGGCGATGGTTGCCAACTCATGTTGGCGGATGGCGCCTCACCAACCCTGATCCGGGACCCCTCGGATACCGAGGCGATTTATGTCTTGATGCCGATGCGGGTCTAAGCACGGTTGTCCGCCCTCGCTATCCGTCGGCTACAGCTGACCTATTTTCGTAATTACGAGAGCCTGGCCCTGACCCTGCCAGCCGTTAATGACGCCTTTGCTGTGGTGTTAACCGGCGATAATGGTGCGGGGAAAACCAACCTGTTGGAGGCGGTTAGCATGCTGGTGCCGGGCCGCGGCCTGCGCGGTGCCAAGATCGTTGATATGCCCCATCTGAACCGTCCTGCCGATCATGATTGGGGCGTGGCGAGCCAGGCCGATGGTCGGGTCGGCCCCATCCGGTTGGGTACGGGCCAAGATGCCGTCACTGCCGCTGACCCAAAAGCCAGCCGTCGCCATGTGCGCGTGGATGGGGAAACCGCGAGCGCTCAAACCGCCTTGGCTGAACATTTGCACATGGCCTGGTTGACCCCCGCCATGGATGGTCTGTTCCGGGACGGTGCTTCCGACCGACGGCGGTTTATGGACCGGTTGGTATTTGCCTTTGATCCCAGCCATGCGGGCCGGGTGACACGGTATGAAAAGCTTTTGCGCGAACGGGCTAAGCTGCTCAAAGACGCGATTGAGACGGGTCAGGCACCCGATCCCCATTGGCTTGATAGTATCGAGGCTGGTTTGACCGAGACCGCCGTTGCCATCGCCGCTGGCCGCTTGGCCCTGGTCGAGCGCCTGAACCGGGTGGCGGCCACGGACCTGGAGCCTTTCCCAGCCGCTGATCTTGCGCTCGATGGTCAGCCGGAGGGCTGGTTAGCCGAGGGCGCACCATCGGGTGTAGTGGAGGACCGGTTGCGCGCAGCGCTTGCCGCCGGGCGGTCCCAGGATGCCCAGGCCGGTGGCGCCAGTATCGGCCCCCATCGCACGGATTTGATCGCCCATCACCGGGGTAAGCAGATGCCCGCCCATTTATGTTCTACGGGGGAGCAAAAGGCCCTGTTGATTGCCATCACCTTGGCCCATGGCCGGTTGGTGACAGCCGAAACCGGGCAGGCGCCAATCCTGTTGTTGGATGAGGTCGCAGCGCATCTGGATGAAGCCCGACGGCACGCTTTATTTGAACGCTTGGCCGCCCATCAGGCGCAAGTGTGGATGACTGGCACAGATACTAATATTTTCAATGGCTTGGGCGATGCTGCCACCCGGATAACGATTACTGGCGGAAGGGCGCAAAAAGATGCTTGAATCTGGGCTTTTTGGTATAATGAAATGATTCGGGTGAAAGCCCCGTTCCGTGACCAGTTAGTGCCCGATGAGCGATCAAGAAAATCAAGACGACATGCCCGAAAATCAAGCCGGTGATCCCGAGGCTTATGACGCCAGTTCGATCTCCGTCTTACGGGGGTTAGAAGCGGTTCGTAAACGCCCGGGCATGTATATCGGCGACACCGATGATGGCTCCGGTTTGCATCACATGATTTATGAGGTGGTGGATAACGCGATTGATGAGGCGCTGGCCGGTCATTGCGATGTTGTCACCGTTACCTTGAATAGCGATGGATCAGCCACAATCACCGATAACGGTCGCGGGATCCCGGTTGGCATTCACCCCGAAGAGGGCGTGTCCGCCGCCGAAGTGATTATGACCAAGCTGCATGCGGGCGGCAAATTCAACCAAAATTCCTACAAGGTTTCCGGTGGTCTGCATGGGGTCGGGGTCTCGGTCGTGAACGCCCTGTCTGATTGGCTTGAGCTGCGTATCTTCAAGGATGGCACAGAGCATAAAATGCGCTTTAGCCATGGGGAGCCTGACGCGCCCTTGGCCGAAGTGGGGCCATCGCCTGAGATCGATGGCGTGCAACGCACGGGTACGGAAATTACCTTCCACCCGTCTGCCGACACCTTCTCCATGACCGAGTTCAAATTCGAAACCCTGGAACATCGGTTGCGCGAACTGGCGTTTTTGAATTCAGGCGTTCGCTTGCTTCTCACTGATGATCGTGAGGATGAAAAGCGCGTCGTTGACATGAATTATGATGGCGGTTTGCGTGAGTTTGTCACCTATTTGAACCGCTCGAAAACCGCGCTGCACGCCGAACCTATTGTTTTCACCTCCGAGAAAGATGGGCTGACCGTCGAGGTCGCCCTGCAATGGACCGACAGCTACGCTGAGATGATGCAATGCTTTACTAACAACATCCCGCAACGGGATGGTGGTACGCATTTGGCTGGTTTCCGTGGGGCTTTGACACGTGTTGTGAACAATTACGCCAACACGAATGGCTTGCTAAAGCGGGAGAAGGTCCAGCCCACGGGTGATGATATGCGCGAGGGCATGACCTGTGTGTTATCGGTGAAGATGCCCGATCCGCGCTTCTCCTCCCAAACAAAAGACAAGCTGGTATCCTCTGAGGCGCGCCCCGCCGTGGAAGCGGCCGTGGGCGATAAGCTTGCCATGTGGTTGGAAGAGCACCCCAATGAGGGCAAGAAGATCATCGCCAAGATCGTTGAGGCAGCCGCAGCGCGTGAGGCGGCCCGCAAGGCGCGTGAGCTGACCCGCCGTAAAGGCGCGCTCGATATGGCATCCCTGCCCGGTAAGCTGGCTGATTGTCAGGAGCGTGATGCGTCCCGCGCGGAACTGTTTCTGGTTGAGGGTGACAGTGCGGGCGGGTCGGCCAAACAAGGGCGTGACCGGCGGTTCCAAGCGATCTTGCCGTTGCGTGGTAAGATCCTGAATGTGGAGCGGGCGCGGTTTGACAAGATGCTGTCGAGCCAAGAAATCGGCACGTTAATCACCGCGCTCGGTACCGGTATCGGCCCCGATGAATTCACCATCGACAAGCTGCGGTATCACAAGATCATCATCATGACCGATGCGGATGTGGATGGCTCCCATATCCGGACCTTGCTGCTGACCTTCTTTTTCCGGCAGATGCCAGAGCTGATCGAACGCGGGTATCTTTACATCGCGCAGCCCCCCTTGTTTAAGCTGAGCCGCGGTAAATCGGCGCGTTATCTGAAAGATGATCACGAGCTTAATAACTACCTGATTGAGTTCAGCACCGATAATGCGGTGCTGACCACGGCCGGTGGCGGCCAGGTGGCTGGTAATGATTTGGTCGCCTTGGCCGAACGATCCCGGCAAGCGGCGAGTTCGATTGAAAATCTGGGCCGTAAGCTCGGTGACGCCTTTGTGGTAGAGCAAATCGCCCTGGCGGGTGGCTTTGACCTGGCGTTATTCGATGATGTGGACGAAGCCAACCGGGTCATGGGTAAAGCGGCTGACCGGTTAAACGCGGCCTTTGAGGAAAAAGAGCGCGGTTGGACCGGGTCATATATCCCTGGTGAAGAAGGGGCCGTGGGCCTATTAGCCAAGCCACGCCTGCAAATCACCCGGACCCTACAAGGGGTGCGGCAGAATTTTAACCTGACCGAAGAGATGTTAGCGGGTGGTGAAGCGCGCCGGTTGAACCAATTGTCAACGGCCTTTTCTGAAGTCTTTGATGGCGCTGCGAGCCTCAAGCAGAAAGAACGGGTGATTGACGATCTGCGTGGTCCGTTAGGGCTGTTTGGGGCCATCAACGACATCGCCCGGAAAGGGGCGGCCTTGCAGCGCTATAAGGGGCTGGGTGAGATGAACCCCGATCAGCTTTGGGAGACAACCTTAGACCCTGAGGTTCGCTCGCTCTTGCAAGTGCGGGTGGAGCAAACCGAAGAAGCCGCCGACCTGTTCTCCACATTGATGGGCGATGTGGTTGAACCACGACGCGAATTTATCCAGCAAAACGCCCTACGGGTGGTCAACCTCGATATCTGACGCCATTATCAGTCAGTGGGGTGATGGCATGATTGTTCGCGTGTGCGCGAAGGGCCGCGTCGTCACCATGGTTTTGTTTCGCAAGCTTGAGCGATAATTGTCGAATACCCTTGATTATGAAGGGCATTACAAGGCCCTGGGCATTGCACCCAACGCGACGGCGGAGGAGGTTAAGCGTGCGTTTCGCGCCTTAGCCAGGGATCTGCATCCAGATCGCAACCAGGGCAGAGACACCACCGCCGCGTTCCAGCGCGTATCGGCCGCCTATGAGGTATTAAAAGACCCGAAGAAGCGCGCTGATTATAACGCGGAGGGGGCGCGTCGTATGCGCGATGGGGCAGGGTCGTCCTCGGCTCCTCGATCATCAGCGCACGGATCATCAGCCCCGGGATCATCACCGCCTGGCACCAAAGGAGCGGCTCGACCATCATCAACCGCATCCGGCCCCCGTCGGAGCCAGGCTGAGCTTCAAATGTGTGCTAGCTGTGGGTGCTTATCCGCCCAGCCCCGCGCCACGTATTTCACGGTTGTACGGGGTTTTGTGACCATCGCAAAAGTGAGCCGCAAAGGGGGCATATACTGCCCGCGCTGTGCGTTTCGCATCGGCTTGAAACACAATATTTTTAACTGGCTTTTGGGCTGGTGGGCCTTGCCCATGGGGCCGCCCAGAACCTTGGAGGCCACCTTTACCAATATGGTGGGTGGCTATAAGCCCAGTGCTGATAATGTGAATTTATTGTATCGCCAAGCGGTCGGTTTTTACTTTGCTGGCCACCCCAAGATTGCGTTTGGTATTGTCGAGGATGCCTTACGCCTATCACCCAGCCTGGCCATGCGTGATGAGCTTTTGTCCTTGCGCCGCCAGATGGGCAGTGACCGACCTGGCCCGCGTTTGCGCAATGAATGGCAATTGACCAAGAACCCTTATTTTTGGGGGCAGTTGCTGCCGGTGTTGGTCATCATATTATTTCTGTTAAAGGTCATTTTTTCATCGGTGAATGTCGAGTTTTTTGATTTCTCCTACCTCACCGATCCCATCACCAGCCAGCTAGAGCAACTATGGGCGCCCGGTGATTCTAGTGAGGCTGGTTTCATTCCCCATCAGGTGGTGATCGACCGCCTGCCTGTTTATGCAGCACCCAATACGAGTGCTGAGTTGGTTGGTCAGTTGCGGCTTGATGGTCAGGTCATGGTGTCAGATGAGGTCGCCATCGGTGGTTGGGCCGCGATTGATTTGCCGGATGGTAGCTTTGGCTATGTGGCCAAATCGGGGTTGCGCCCCTTAGCTCAATAGTGTCAGCAGACGCACAGAGCTGGTGTGATCTTCCGCCTTCCAGCTGGTTTGATTGACATAATACAAGGCAAACCATGACTGTATCCTTGTGAGAAGCTCTGGCCCTGTCATGGAATACGCATCCATAGGGCTCGCATCCGCATAACAAGTATCGCATCGTTCCGGCACAGTAGGTGATAGGGATTGGCACAGAAGCGTGCGAAAAGCGCCGATCGAAAACCGGCGACGTCAAAGAAAAAAGCCAAAACGAAAAGCCAAGGGCGCAGCACGGCACAACCCGCCAAACGTCATTGGCTCCGCCGTTCCCTTTGGTTTGTGACCCGTTGGTCATTAGTCGCCGCGGTATGGCTTGGCATTATTGGTGGCGCGGCCCTGTTATATTTCGCCCATGATCTCCCCGATATTCGTGGGCAAATGGTCCTGGAGCGGCGTAAGGCCATTACCATCCTTGCCGCCGATGGTAGCCAGATTGGTCGTTATGGGGATTTATCCGCTGATATGGTCACGGTAGACAGTGTGCCTGACCATTTGATTGAGGCTGTGCTGGCGATTGAGGATCGCCGGTTTTATTGGCATCCCGGCATTGATCCCATTGGCCTGGTGCGGGCAGCTATCACCAATTACCGGGCAGGCCGGGTGGTCCAGGGTGGCTCAACCCTGACCCAACAATTGGCGAAGAACCTGTTCCTAGCCCCTGAGCGTTCCATGAAGCGGAAAGCGCAAGAAGCCTTGCTCGCCTTGTGGTTGGAGCTTAGTTACACCAAAGATGAAATTCTGGCCGCCTATTTGAACCGGGTTTATTTAGGCGCGGGCACCTATGGGGTGGATGCGGCGGCGCGTACCTATTTTGGCAAGCCTGCGCGCGCCTTGGACCTGCGTGAGAGTGCGTTGATTGCGGGCTTGTTAAAAGCACCGTCGCGCTATGCCCCCACGAATAACGCCAAACGTGGCTGGCAACGGGCGCGTACGGTATTAGCCGCGATGGCCGATGCGGGCTATATCACCAAGGCTGAGCGGGACGAAGCGTCCAGTGGTCGGCCCCGCACCCAGCCCTTGCCGGGGTCGGGCGAAAAGTACTTTGCCGATTGGGTCATTGAGCAAACTGGCGGTTATGCCGGCCATGTGCCCGAGGATCTGATTGTCGAGACCACCCTCGATCCCCGCCTACAGAACAGGGCTGAACGCGCCATTGCCACCGCCATGGCCGATAGTGGTCGCGCCCGCGGTGCCCGGCAAGCCGCCGGGTTGGTTATGAGCCCTAATGGTGCCATTCGTGCCATGATTGGCGGCGTTGATTATGGTCAAAGCCAGTTCAACCGGGTGACCAAGGGGCAGCGCCAGCCGGGATCTGCGTTTAAGCCCTTTGTTTATTTGGCCGCGTTGGAAGCGGGCTATGGGCCCGCGAGCCCGGTGGAAGACGCGCCGATCAACATCAATGGCTGGCAACCGGAAAACTATACGGGGCGTTACCAGGGCTTGGTGACCTTGGCCGATGCTTTGGCCCACTCCTATAACACCCCTGCGGTTCGGCTGATCAACCAGCTGGGGTTGCGTAAGGTCAAGGGCGTTGCCCGACGCTTGGGCATTACTAGCCCATTGGGTGATAATTTGAGCCTGGCCCTAGGGACCGCTGAGGTATCGCTGCTGGAGCTGACCAGCGCCTATGCCAGCATTGCCAATGGTGGCAAAGCCATCTGGCCCTACGCGATCCGTGAAATCCGCATCAAGGGTGGGCGCGTGCTTTACCGTCATCAGCCACCAGGCAACCAACAGGTCATTAACCGTGTTCTGGCCGACCAACTCACCGCCATGATGGCCGGTGTGATCACCCATGGTACCGGGGAAAAGGCTGATATTGATCGTCCCGCGGCGGGCAAAACCGGTACCACCCAATCGTTTCGGGATGCCTGGTTTGTCGGCTTCACTCCCGATTATGTGGGCACGGTCTGGTTCGGCAATGATGACAACAAACCCATGGACCGGATCGAGGATGAGCCGGTCACCGGCGGCACATTACCTGCTGAAACCTGGGCTTCTATCATGCGGTCAGCCCATGAGAACCGCCCAATACGCGCGCTACCGAGCATGACAAGCCAAGCGTCAGTGGCATCCCAAAGGCTGGTCGGGACAGCCAGCCAGGCCGTTGATAATGTGTCTGTTGATGGCAGCGCGGCCGATAACCCGTCCCTTGACACCGACAGCTCATCCTTGGGCCGGTTCATACGAAGTCTATCGCGTGAGACGCCAGATAATCATGATAGGTTTGATCCAGGACCGGGGCCGCGATGGGATTGAAACGTCGCCATAATCCTGGTCGTGATCAGGACCCGGGCCATCTCGTAAACCAGAATAATCAGCATATTTATTCGCTAATATTCTAAGCTGTTAACTTTGTTACTAATTTTTTTGCTTTCGTTTTCTTAACGATAGAATATGCATAAAAATCAATGACTAAGTCACACTTTACTTGTGTATGCCACCTTGCTGGCCGCCTGGGCGACAGCCGCGCTGCGCAGATCGTCACGTTCCAGCGCATCCGGCACAAGGGTCTGTGCCGCCGCAACGGCATCCATCCCGCCCAGCACCTGCGCGCCGACCGCGCGATACAGCAAGCCCGTGTCCAGATGGGCCAGACCGAACCGGTGGGCCAGCGCGCGCGACACGGTCCCCTTGCCCGCCGCAGCGGGACCGTCGATCGCAACTGTGAACGGAGCAGTCGCCATGGATCAGACGTTGTCCCGGCGCACCTGCGCGCCCAGCGAAGCCATCAGCGGTTCAAAGATCGGAAAGGACGTTGCAATTGGCCCACCATCATCGACAGACATGGGCCTGGCCGTGGCCATGCCCATCACCAGAAACGACATCGCGATACGGTGGTCCAGGTGGCTGGCCGCCGTGGCACCGCCCGGCACATTGCCATGTCCGCGCCCCGACACGGTCCACCAGTCAGGGCCGTCCTCGACCCCCACACCGGCAGCGCGCAGGCCGTTGGCCATGGCGTCGATCCGGTCGCTTTCCTTGACGCGCAACTCGCGCACCCCGGGCATGTAAGTCTCGCCGACCGCAAAACTGGCCACCACGGACAGCACCGGGTATTCGTCGATCATGCTGGCGGCCCGTTCGGCCGGCACCTCAATGCCCTTGAGGTCGGGCGAAAACCGGGCGCGCAGAT
>JBCCBF010000019.1:0-18024 GCA_039814445.1 Pseudomonadota bacterium | reverse complement strand
TTGGCTTACCAATTACGTTCGGCCCCGTATTCGTGCCCTGGTGGCACCCCGGGATGTGCCTGAGGATTTATGGAAAAAATGCCCGTCCTGCGGCACCATGCTTTACACCAAAGATTTGGTGGCAAATTTGTGGGTCTGTCCGGAATGCTCACACCACATGCGGCTAGGCGCCAAAGACCGGCTGGATATGCTGTTTGATGAGGCCGCCTATGAATTGGTTGAATTGCCGAAAATCCCCGCTGATCCCCTGAAGTTTCGGGATAATAAGCGCTATGTGGATCGGCTTCGGGATGCCCAGACCAAGACCAAGCGTGACGATGCGATCATGGTCGCCCACGGTAAACTAGGCGGTAGTCCTACGGTCATCGCTGCTTTTGATTTCTCATTCATGGGCGGATCCATGGGTATCGCCGTTGGTGAGGGGATTGTCACCGCCGCCCGCCTGGCGGTGGCCCAGGAAGCAGCCTTGATTGTAATCCCGGCATCGGGTGGCGCGCGGATGCAAGAAGGCATCCTATCGCTGATGCAAATGCCCCGGACGGTTGTCGCCTCCCAGCAGGTGAAAGAGGCCGGGTTACCCTACATCGTGGTGTTCACCGACCCGACCACTGGCGGGGTCAGTGCGAGCTTTGCCATGTTGGGCGATGTGCACATCGCGGAAACCGGCGCACAGATCGGCTTTGCCGGGGCGCGGGTGATCGAAGAGACCATGCGCCAAACCTTGCCCGACGGCTTCCAGCGCGCTGAGTTCCTGCACAGCCACGGCATGGTGGATATGGTGGTGCACCGGAAAGAGCTGAAATCCAGCATCGCCCGGGTACTTCAGCTGTTACGTGAACCCCATAAAGAACCGACTGCGACGGATGATGCCGCGGCAACAGCCGCCGCAATAGCCACCTCTGTAAACGGCGCTGATACGGGCGGTGAGCTGACCAGCACCGCGCCCGCGAATGGGGAGGTGCCCCAGGCAACTGAGGCAAACCACGGCACCGACAGTTTGGAAGAGATGCCAGCGGATGCCACTAAAAACTAGCAAGCGGCTGGTTTATGCGGCGCGTTGTTAGTGGCTGGCACGATTGATGGCTGACATGGTGGCATCCTCCCCCTCATACCCGCTCCATCCGGTTGACCGGGTGCTACAACGGCTGTTAGCGCTCCACCCGAAGCTGATTGATCTATCCCTAGGGCGGATTGAGCGTTTGCTGGCCCGTTTGGGCCATCCCGAACGACGCTTACCGCCCGTGATCCACGCCGCGGGAACCAATGGTAAAGGGTCTACCCTCGCCTTTATTAGCGCCATAGCGTCTGCGCATAATCTGCGGGTCCATCGTTACACATCCCCCCATTTGATACGGTTTAATGAACGGATCGCCCTGGCCGGTGACCCAGGCATACCGTCCCAGCCCATCGATGATGACCAGCTGCTTGACCTGTTGGACCAGGTGGAGGCGGCCAATGGCGGGGAGCCCATAACATTCTTTGAGGTGACCACGGCGGCCGCCCTGTTGGCGTTTTCCGAGACGCCTGCTGATCTGGTGCTGTTAGAAACCGGATTGGGCGGCCGGGTAGACGCCACCAATGTGGTGGACCAGCCAGCGGTGACGGTTATCACCCCCATCGGTATGGACCATATGGGTTTTCTGGGCGATACGCTGGCGGCGATTGCTGGCGAGAAGGCCGGTATTATCAAGCCCAAACGCCCGGTTGTCTTGGCCCCCCAGCCGCCCGAGGCGCTGGCTGTTTTACAACAAGTAGCCGCTGATCAGGCGGCCCCGGTGATACCCTTGGCGCCCTTGGGCGATATGCCGGTTGGCTTGTCTGGTGATCACCAGCGTATCAACGCGCGCGCGGCCGCCACGGCGTTTTCTGTCTGGGCTGATCAGCATGCTGTTAAACAGGACCAGACACAGATTGCCACGGGTCTCGCCAACACCACCTGGCCCGCGAGGCTACAGCCTCTGACCTTGGGTGATTTTGGGCTGCCTGATGATGGTCGTCCTGTGTGGCTCGATGGGGCCCATAACCCTGAAGGCATGGCGGCCCTGATGGCCGCATGGCAAGGCCTTACACAACATGATCCGCCTGGCGATTTGATCTTAGGGGTTATGGCCAATAAGGACAGTCGCGGTATTCTGCGCGCCATAGGGCACCGTGATATCGCCGCACGGTTTGAGCGCGTGATTGCCGTGCCGGTCCCAGACACGCCCAATGGTCTGCCGCCCACCGATTTGGCGGCCGCCTTGGCCGATTACCTGCCTGCCGATACCGTGATCAGCCATGATGATACTCCGCTGGCTGCCCTCACCACCCTAGCCCACGGCCCGAAAAGACCCTTATTGATCGCAGGCTCACTCTATTTGGCGGGTTCGCTACTGGCCGCGCGCCACTCATCGGAAAAGCGGTTGCCGCTTATTGGTGTTTGAGGTTGTATAAGGTTATCTATGCGCGCATGCGCCAGTTGTTCACAGCCCTGTGACGTGGCGTGTATTGCACGGTTTTCCAGCTATGCTTTTATAGACATCATGACCTATCAAAAGCCCCCCCTTCATACCCGCAACCGGGTAGTCCTGACACCCTTAGCAGCCCGGATAATCTGGTCTGTTGTTGTCAGTTTGGTGTTCCTTTTCAGCCCCCACAGCCCTGTGGCCGCGCAAGAGGCGGCGGATAAACCCGTTGTGGTGGAGTTGTTTACGTCCCAAGGATGTTCATCTTGCCCGCCTGCTGATGCGTTTTTAGGTGATTTGGCAAAACAACCGGGTGTCATCGCCTTAGCCTATCATGTGGATTACTGGAACCGGCTTGGTTGGGTTGATCCGTTCTCCAGTGAATGGGCGACGCGGCTGCAAACATCCTATAGCCGCGCGCAAAATCGCCAGAATAATTACACCCCGCAAATGATCGTCCAGGGCAGTAAAGACCTGATTGGCTCCCGGCGCAAAACCGTGCTGAAAGAAATCGATGCCCATCAAGGACAAGATTTTAGGCGTGTGGCGGTCACCATTGCACCACGCTCGGATGGTCGGGTGGAGGTCGCCATTGGCACCCTTGACCGTCAGGTGGAGGCCGATGTGATCCTAATGCGGTTCCATCGCCATAAGCAGCAACAAATCGGGCGTGGGGAAAATGGCGGTCGCACCCTGAATTATCACAATATCGTCCATGAACGGCGCGTGGTGGGCCGCTGGCGTGGTGATGCTGAGACTTTTGCCGTGCCAGCGCCCAAGGATCTGGCAAACACCGGCCTTGCGGTTATCGTCCAGGAGCGCAATCACGGCCCAATTGTTGGTGCTGCACAGCTGGCGCATTTAACCAATTAAGCGCGGGCTTTAGGGCTGATTATCCGGGTTATGGCTGTCCGTCACATCCGCCAATAAATGCCGCAAGCGGGCCATCAAGCCTGTGGGGTTGCGTAAGGGCTCACGGAATTGGTGGCGTGCCCAGCCATAATTGCCATCAGCCAGATCGAACCCTTCACAATCCAAACCCACCAATCGCCATTGCCCCTGGGGCAGCCCCATCATCTGATGGGCTAGATCCTTAAGCATGTCCGGATGTTGAGCGTTGAGGGTATCCAGCAGTTCTTGTTCGGCAGCCCCCATGGCCTCGGCCTTCTCAAGGCCCACCAGCACTTGATCCTGATGTAAATCGTGAATCTCGCCAAAACCGGCCACCAGATGGGCTTCATCCACATGCAAACGGTAGAGTTTGAAATCGGTGAAATGGGCGTAATGCACCGCATCGGGATGGCGGGCCAAAAACCGTTCTTGCTCCTGCGGCCGCGACCCGGGATCGACAAGCGCCATATGCCCGGTCAGGGTTACCCGCCCCTGGGTCAACGGATCAGTCTGTTCGGTACGGTTGGGTTGTTGCGGCGTCTCCCGATCCATACGCCATACGCTGGGTTGTTGTTGGGTCACCAGGACCGAACAACGGCTATCTTGGCCTAGATTGCGCACATGGCGGGCTAAATCCGATAACAAGAACAGAGGCTGGCCCCGTTGGTCCGTGGCCATCGCCACAAGCGATACATGGGGCATGCCATGGCGCACCGTGCCCAAGGACCCGTAACGCCCCTGACGTAACAGGGCGCGGCTGGTGATAGCAGGTTTTAGGGGCGGACGAGATTTGGCCATGGGCTGGTCGGTTCTTCTCAAGTCTAATGGGCTTGCTTGTGTGCGCTCATAATGACGTAGTTCAGTATGCCGCGGGTACAAAATGTTACGGTCTATGACACGGGACCGTTATTCGGGCCCGTGATTAGGGGCGGCTCACCGGTGGCGGCCGCGTCCTAGGATGCCGTTGATGGGATAACCGCCCTGGAAACGCCGTGTATTGCCTTATTTGCCCCCCGGCTTTTGCCGAATTCAGGCCATAATGCTCGCTCATCGTGCCGAACGTGATAAAAATATGAAGGATCATGGGTTTAAGTTTGACGCAAACCATCGCCCCATGATCCGCCTGCGTAACGATATATTTAGAGATTCTCCATGACTGAACGCCACTCCATTGCCCTGGTTGATGATGACCGGAATATCCTGACCTCTGTGTCCATGGCCTTAGAAGCCGAAGGGTTCGCCGTGAAAACCTATGGTGATGGGGATGAAGCGTTGCGTGGGCTTGAGCAAGACCCGGTTGATTTGGTGGTGTTGGATATCAAGATGCCCCGTCTTGATGGTATGGAAACCCTCGCGCGCCTGCGGAAAACTAGCCAGATTCCAGTGATCTTTTTGACCTCAAAAGATGATGAGGTGGATGAGCTGCTGGGCCTGCGTATGGGCGCTGATGACTACATCAAGAAACCATTTTCCCAGCGTTTGTTGATCGAGCGTATACGCGCCTTACTGCGCCGGGAAATGGCGCGCGGCCAACAGGCAAAATCAGAAGAGAATGTGATGAACCGCGGCGATATGGTGCTCGATATGGACCGCCATTTCTGCACCTGGAAGGGCCAAGAAGTCCCCCTGACGGTCACCGAGTTTCTGCTGATTAAGACTCTGGCCCAGCGCCCTGGCCATGTGAAAACCCGTAACCAGCTCATGGATGCTGCTTATGGTGAGCATATTTATGTGGATGATCGCACGATTGACAGCCATGTGAAGCGGGTGCGGAAAAAGTTTAAAGCCGTGGATGATGAATTTGCCGGTGTTGAAACCCTTTATGGTGTTGGTTACCGCTACCGTGACAGCACCACAGAGCTGGTCGAGGAAGGGGCGCATGATGCCGACGCGATCGACGCCGATACCATGGCCTAGCGGGTAAAATTGGCGCGTATGCTCTAATTCTTTGGTCAAAACCGAGCCTGGTTTATACTGTGGGTACAAGCCAGGTCGTTGGAATACGAGGGCCTGGCGATCACAAGGCGGCTTAGAAGACGCCATGTTGACGAGGCATCGCCATTGAGCGGTAACGAATGAGCGGTAACAGACAGCCATTACCAACCGGCCCCTATTCGCTTGGGTTTTACCAAGCGGTTGCCCGCGATGTGCCCGATGGTCGTGGTGCAGCGCCAACGCGGGCCCAACCGGCGCGCCCGCTCATTAACCCCCATGTGCCGGCCGACCGGGAAGCCAATCTCGATCCGAACCGTCCCCTAGCCGCCGGTGAGACTGGGGCCCAAGCTCAGCCATCGTCCGGTAAAAAGCGCCGGAAACCACGCGCGTTGGGGCAGCGGTTGTTTTCGACCCTGACCTTGCGCATCCTGGCGGTGAACCTGCTGGCCTTGATCTTCCTGGTCGCGGGCGTGTTGTTTTTAGGGCAATACCGCAACCAATTGGTGGAACGGGAATTGGCCACTTTGTCGGTGGAGGCGCGGGTTTTTGCGGCCATGGTGTCAGAAGGGGCGGTCATTGACCCCACCCAGGTTGAGCGTGATCTGGCCTTGTCCCCGCAACTGGGCCGCCAGATGGTGCGGCGCCTCACAGAAACCACGCAAGTGCGCTCACGGTTGTTTAACGCTGACGGTCAATTGTTAGCCGATAGCCACTTGCTGCGCAGTGGTTTGGGGCTGGTGGAAATCGAAGAGCTGCCACCGCTTACCAACGCCGAGCCCGAACCCTTATCCCAGGTAAGCCAGGTGTTTGATACCTTCATGGGCGCTGTCCTGCCTTCCCTCTACGGGGCCCAGAATTTTCAGCCCTACACCACCGCCAATCAGGGGCTAGCCCTGGTTGGTCCTGCGCGCCAAAACGTAACCCGGGCGCTATTAGGTACAGTGAACGCCAACGCTTGGGGCGAGCGGGATGAGGGCATGATCTTCACCGCCGCCGCACCGGTTCAGCAGTTTAAGAAGGTGCTGGGTGCGGTGCTGTTGATCCGTGATGGATCAGTGGTGGATCAAGCCATGACCGAGGTCCGGCGTTCGATCCTGTATATGTCGATGATTGCCTTGGCGGTCACGGTATTGCTGTCGTTCTATCTGGCCGGCACCATCGAACGGCCGCTTAAGCGTTTGGCTCGGGCGGCTGAACGAGTGCGCAATAGCCCGGGACGCACGGCGCATATCCCGGATTTTACTGCCCGTAATGATGAGATTGGCGATTTGTCCCAAGCCCTGCGGGATATGACTGAATCCCTCTGGCAGCGCTTGGATTCAATCGAAGCGTTTGCCGCCGATGTGGCCCATGAGATTAAAAACCCGCTCACGTCACTCCGCTCAGCGGTGGAAACAGCATCACGCCTGTCTGATCCCGAACAGCAGCGTAAGTTAATGGGCATTATTCAGGACGATGTGCGGCGGTTGGACCGGCTGATCAGTGATATTTCTGATGCGTCACGGTTGGATGCGGAATTATCCCGTGCGGATGCGGAAATGGTTGATGTGCGGACCATGCTGGGCATGCTCACCGATATACATCAGCACACGGTGCAGGTGGATAAACCCGATGCCCCGCGCATGGAATTGGGCATCACCGGGCGCGGTAAACTCCAGGTCTTGGCAATTGAAGGCCGGCTTGTGCAAGTACTGCAAAACCTTATCGGCAATGCGATTTCCTTCTCACCCCCTGGGGGGACCTTGTGGCTTAAGGCACAGCGCCAGGGCCAGCGGGTGCTGATCAGTGTCGAAGATGAAGGCCCCGGTATCCCCGAAGGGAAGCTGGAAGCGATTTTTGACCGGTTTTATTCCGAGCGCCCGCGGGATGAGAAGTTTGGCACCCATTCTGGGTTGGGTCTGTCGATCTCCAAACAGATTATCGAGGCGATAAATGGCCGGATATATGCGGAAAACCGCTATCAGCATAACCGTGTTATCGGTGCACGGTTCGTGATTGATTTGCCAATCAGCAGTGCCGGTAGCACCCGGCGCGTTGCGGTGCCGGACGCACTACCGTCCCGCGGGCTCGATGCCGCGGTTAGCGCGCGGGCATCCCGCGTGAGGGAAAGCTCTTTTTGAGCGCGTTTGTTAGTCAGACAGATCAAACCAATCAGGGAGCGTGCCAAGCACACAGGCTGCACGCTAGCTGTGTCCACATGCCAGCCAGGGGCGGCGTGTTGATCACCGGCCCATCGGGGGCGGGGAAATCAACCCTGGCGTTGATGTTAATCGAACGGTTTGGGGCGGCGCTGGTGGCGGATGACCAGACCGTGGTGAACGGTGGGGATGACGGTACGCTGCTAGCTTCTTGCCCGCCCACCATTAAGGGGCAGTTAGAAGTGCGCGGGGTGGGAATCGTACCCTATAATCAAACGGTCGCCGAGACATCAGTTGCGATGGTTGTGGCCTTGACGGCCTGTGACACAGAATCCACCGCTCGCTTGCCAGCGCCCCTGTGGGAGGAGATCAGCGGTATTCAGCTGCCCCTATACCGCCTAGGTCCGCTTGGCTTTTGCACAGCGGATCGGGTCATGGCGGCATATCGGTTGACGCTACATCATAAAACAACCCAAGCTGTTCAAGGCTAATCTTGTTTTTATCTATTATCCCGGTCATACGGTGATTCATCGACTTTTATTCGTCACGGGCCTATCGGGTGCCGGTTTGTCCAGCGCTTTGAAAGCATTGGAAGATATCGGCTATGACGCGATCGATAATTTGCCCTTGCCCTTGTTGGAGACCCTGGTGGCTCAGGGGGATATGCTGCGCCGTAACATGGCGGTGGGCATCGACACCCGCACCCGGGGCTTTGATGCCCAGGCGGTGATTGATCAATGCCATGCCTTAGGTGAGAACGGGGGCGTTGACCCCCATATCATGTTCTTAACCTGTAGTGATGATGTGCTCACCCGCCGCTTCACGGAAACCCGCCGTCGCCATCCGTTGGCGCAAGATCGGCCGGTCAGCGATGGCATTGCCATGGAGCGCCAGATCCTTGCCCCCTTGGCGGATCATGCCGATTTAACGATCGATACCAGTGATCTTAATATCCATGAGCTACGGCGGACCATGGAGGGGCATTTCGCGGTCGATGATGATCAACGCCTCCAGGTATTCGTCACCTCATTCTCATTCAAACGCGGTTTGCCGCGGGATGCTGATCTTGTCTTTGATGTGCGGTTTTTGCGGAATCCCCATTACGACCCGGCCTTGCAACCCTTAACCGGGCGCGATCAAGCGGTGGGGGAGGCGATCATGGCCGATCCGGGCTTCGCTGATTTTGAACAACGTTTGCTCGACCTGCTCCGCCCGCTTTTGCCGCGCTATGAGGCTGAGGGGAAACGTTACCTGACCATTGCCATCGGGTGCACCGGGGGGCGGCACCGGTCGGTATTTTTAAGTGAGCGATTGGCGATGGCCTTGAGCGATGATCATATCCAATTGCAAGTGCGCCACCGCGATCTACCGGCGGATTGATTGGGTATAATTATCGTTATACTGGCCGTCACATGGCTGATGGCCAAGCGATTATGGCCACGCCGTGTCGGGTGGCAGGCTCATCAAAATCGCATCTATATTCCCGCCGGTTTTTAAACCGAACAGGGTGCCGCGATCATACAGTAAGTTGAACTCCGCATAACGGCCGCGCTTTTCCCGTAACGCTTGCCGTTGATCATCGCGCCAGGGCTTATGCATATGCCGTTCAACGATGGGCGGATAGATATCTAAAAAGCACTGGCCCACATCTTTGGTAAAGGCAAAGTCTGCGGCCCAGTCACCAGTATCAAGCTGGTCATAAAAAATGCCGCCTACACCCCGGGGTTCATTCCGATGGGGCAGGTAGAAATAACGATCGCACCACGCTTTATAACTCGGGTAATAATTCGGATGATGGCGGTCACAGGCCGCTTTCAGCCCCCCATGAAACGCAGCTGTGTCATCCGCATCAGGGAAGGTTGGCGTCATATCGGCGCCACCACCAAACCAGCCAACCGAGGTGACGATGTGGCGGGTGTTCATATGAACCGCTGGCACCAAGGGGGAATGCATATGGGCCACCAGGCTAATGCCGCTCGCCCAAAACTCGCCGGTGTCGCCAGCCCCGGTAATATTCTGGCGGAACTCTGGGGCGAATGTGCCATGGACCGTGGAGATATTGACCCCGACCTTCTCAAACACGCGACCATGCATGACAGACATGGTGCCACCGCCGCCGGGCTCACCGGTCACTTGGTCGGTGCGCTCCCACGGTTTTTGGGTAAAGCGGCCCGCGGGACGATCGCGTAAAGGCGCCTCACTCTCATCGGCTAAGGCGTCTTCTAAGGCTTCAAACCGGGCGCAGATCATATCGCGCAAGGTGGCAAACCAATCGGCTGCCATGACCTTCTGGTCCGCGGTCGGCACCGTGGTTGGCATGGTCGGGGCGTGCTCCTCAGTATGGGAGCGCGCGGCTTTCAGTGGTTGGCTAGACAATGAATTCATAAGACTTGCTATGATGTAGGGCTATCAGCGGCCAAGGGGAGGGGGGCCGCACGATCCGCCACGGCACCGTGGGGGCGTTGTTCCTGATCAGTGACGCCGGGCCATTGATTGGTTTGGCGCATGGCTTCGGCCAGGGTAATCGCCGCCGATTGTGCCAGGTTCAAGGAGCGGGTTTCGGGCCGCATGGGAATGACAAGACGGTGATCGGCGGCGTTGTGTACATAGTCTGGTGCGCCGGCGCTCTCACGACCAAATAATAAATGATCACCGGGTTCGAAGCGGAATTTGGGCAGGGGTTGCGCGGCTTTGGTGGTCAGTAACACCAGCCGCCCCGATGCTGATTGTTGACCACGCCAGGCCTGGAAATCAGCCCAGCTGGTATGCAGGCGGTAATCAGCATGTTGTATGTAATCCATGCCCGCGCGCCGCAACCGGCTGTGATCCATGGGAAACCCACAGGGTCCGATAATTTCACAGGCCATGCCAAAACAGGCGGTCAGGCGCAGAATGCTGCCCAAATTGGCCGCTTGATCGGGTTGGAATAGGCAGAGGCGAAGCATGGTTAAGCTGGTTTCTTGGCTGGGCCGGTTTCACGGCCTCGCTCATCGTCGGTATTGCGCCACAAAGAGCGCGCAAACAGGGCGTTAAACGCCTATTTCGAGTTAAGTGTCGCAGCACCCTAGGCAAGCTGGTTTAGCTTATGTATAGACCGTAGTCGACACTGTCTTAGAAGATATCTAAATTGCAGCCGTCGTGAGGTGTGATGCGTCCTTGCGCCACATTTTGATAGAGCATAGGTGCCATTGCTACCGCTATAAGGCTTGGATTAACAAAGCCGCGGTATAACCAGCAGATAGGCGCCGCTACATAGGTAGAACTACGGGATAAATCGATGACCGACCAATCGGCAGCACCAAGCACCCAGCCAGACAGCCATCATGATGATGGTGGTCATGGTCATGGTGAGGGCGGCACCCGCCGGGATTTCCTTTATTTAGCCACTGCTGCCATGGGCGTGGTGGGCGTGGGCGGTATCGCGTGGCCCGTGATCGATAGCATGAACCCAGCGGCTGATACCCTGGCGCTGGCCTCGATCCAGGTGAATATTGACGGGATCGCCGAAGGCCAAGCCATTACGGTTACCTGGCGCGGTAAGCCGGTTTTTATCCGCCATCGCACGGCCGCTGAAATCGAAGAGGCCGAAGCCGTTAATCTGGACGATCTACGCGATCCCCAAGCCGATGCTGATCGGGTGGAAAAGCCAGAATGGTTGGTGATGGTTGGTGTGTGTACCCATTTGGGTTGCGTGCCGCTTGGACAAAAAGCCGCCGATAATAAGGGCGAGTATAATGGCTGGTTCTGCCCTTGCCATGGCTCGCATTACGACACGTCTGGGCGTATCCGACGCGGACCGGCGCCAACCAATTTGGCGGTGCCAGAGTATGAATTCGTGGACGATACCACCGTGAAAATTGGCTAAGGCGCCACAAGAATTATGAGGGTGGGGCAATTCTCCCCCCTTAAAACACAGCAAGATAGTGATATATTCATAAGCAGTGAATATAGCGCGCAATTAAAGGCAAGAGGTCAGATATGGCTGGCGGCGAAAGAACAAGTTTTGAAAACCCGGTGATTGAGTGGGTCGATACTCGTCTGCCGATCTTCACCATGCTGTACAAAGAATACGGCGTGTTCCCAACACCACGGAATTTCAACTATTTCTGGAATTTCGGCGCGTTGGCGCTGGTGGTTCTATTGACCATGATTCTCACCGGCATTCTCTTGGCGATGAATTACACCGCCCATGCCGATTACGCTTTTGAGAGTGTTGAGCGCATTATGCGTGATGTGAACCATGGCTGGTTGTTGCGGTATATCCACCAAAACGGCGCCAGCATGTTCTTCATCGTGGTCTATATCCACATGTTCCGCGGTC
Source organism: Pseudomonadota bacterium (assembly GCA_039814445.1). Taxonomy (GTDB): domain Bacteria; phylum Pseudomonadota; class Alphaproteobacteria; order TMED2; family TMED2; genus TMED2. The sequence continues at coordinate 6,295 of JBCCBF010000019.1, read as the reverse complement.
TTTATTATGGGTCCTATAAGGCCCCGCGTGAGCTGTTGTGGATGCTCGGTGTGGTGATCTTACTGTTGATGATGGCCACCGCCTTTATGGGCTATGTGCTGCCTTGGGGGCAGATGAGCTTCTGGGGTGCGACCGTGATCACGAATTTATTCTCGGCCATACCGATATTTGGTGAGCAAATTGTGATCTGGCTCTGGGGTGGGTTCTCCGTTGATAACCCAACGCTCAACCGCTTCTTTGCTCTGCATTACCTCTTGCCCTTCATGATCTTGGGCGTTGTGGTATTGCATGTGGCCGCGTTGCATATCACGGGCTCCAACAACCCCCTGGGTATTGAGCCGAAGTCGAAGAAAGACACCCTACCGTTCCATCCCTATTACACGGCGAAGGATACCTTTGGATTAGGCGTGTTCCTGATCTTCTTTGCGGCCTTTGTGTTCTTTGCACCGAACTATCTGGGGCACCCGGATAACTATATTCCGGCCAATCCCCTGGTGACACCGGCCCATATCGTGCCCGAATGGTACTTCTTGCTTTTCTACGCCATCTTGCGCGCCGTGCCCGACAAATTGGGTGGTGTGGTGCTGATGTTTGCGTCGATCGCTGTGCTGTTTATCCTGCCCTGGCTTGATACGTCCAAGGTGCGGTCCACCAAGTTTCGCCCGATTTACAAGTTCTTCTTTTGGACCTTGTTCCTCGTGTGCATCGTGTTGGGTTATGTGGGCGCCAAGCCTGCGGAAGGCTGGTATGTGATTGTCGGTCAGATCGCTACCGTGTACTACTTTGCGCACTTCCTGATCATCCTGCCGGTCCTCGGTAAGATCGAAAAACCATTGCCGATGCCAGCTAGTATTAGCGAAGCTGTACTTAAAGGCGGTGGCTCCAGTTACCCATCCGGGGCCGTGCCCGCCAGCAAACCGACCATGGAGAAACCCTAATGCGGTTGATCACTTCCTTCGTCGCGGCTGTGACGCTGTCTCTAGGCGTCACCGCTGTGGGCGTACAATCCGCCCAGGCTGCTGGTGATGCACCACCACCGCCGCCGGTCGATTTCTCCTTTGACGGTCCTTTTGGCACCTATGATCGAATCCAGCTTCAGCGTGGGTTCCAGGTTTATAAAGAGGTCTGTGCTGGCTGCCACGCCATGTCGTTCCTGTCCTACCGCAACCTGCAACAAATCGGCTTTTCGGCTGAGGAAGTGCGGGCGCTGGCAGCAGGTTACATTGTAACCGATGGCCCGAATGACGAAGGTGAGATGTTCCAACGGGCCGCACTACCAAAAGATCCGTTTGTGAGCCCGTTCCCGAATGAGCAGGCTGCCCGCTTTGCCAATGGCGGGGCCTACCCCCCGGATATGTCATTGCTGGCCAAAGCCCGGCCCAATGGTTCGGAATATATCCACGGTGTTCTGGTTGGTTATGTGGATCCACCAGAGGGTAAAACCGTGCCCGAGGGCATGCATTACAATGAGTATTACCCCGGCCACCTGATCGCCATGTCGAACCCGATCATTGAAGGGGCCGTGACCTATAAGGGCCTCGATGGCGCTGAAGATTTCCAGCCAAGTGCTGAGGTTATGGCAAAAGACGTATCAGCCTTTCTCACCTGGGCCGCTGAACCCCATATGGAAGAGCGCAAGCAAACTGGCGTGAAGGTTATTTTGTTTCTTATTGTCTTCACGGGTTTAATGTATGCCGTGAAGCGTAAGGTTTGGGCCGACGTTCACCATTAATAACGCCGCGATATATTATGTCTGATCACGATCAAGACATCCCAGACGACAGCGCCCATCGGTTGCTGTCGTTTTGGTTTGAAGAGCTTACACCCAAGGATTGGTTCATCCAGCGTGATGCGGTGGATGACGCCTTAGCCAGCCGCTTTGAGCCGCTGATTGAACCGGCTGGGGCCGGTGAATTGGACCATTGGTTGGATCAGCCGCTGACGGGACTTGCGCTTATTCTGGCGCTTGACCAATTACCACGCAATCTGCGCCGCGGTTCAGCCCGTGCGTTTGACCATGATCCAAAGGCACTTGCCACGGCGCGGGCGTTCATTGAACGCCACCGCACCGCGTTCGAACAGATGACGCCCCAACAAAAGTTATTCGTCCTTTTGCCCTTTGAACATGCAGAGGATTTGGCGGCGCAAGATGAATCGATCGCTTGGTTTGAGCATTTCAAAGATCAAATGACCGGTGATGACGCCAGCTTTTGGGCGGATGTCACCAATTATGCTTATAAGCACCACGAACCGATCCGCCGGTTTGGCCGGTTCCCACACCGCAATGAGGTGATGGGCCGTAGCACCAGTGAGGCCGAGGCCGCCTGGCTTGCGGCGCACCCCAATGGTTTCTGATAGCCCAGGGTCTGGCGTAGGAGCTGGAGCGGGGCCCAGAACTGATCAGCCCGTGAGCCTACTCCATGGTCTCGACCATTCCTTGGCCGTGACATCAGATTTGGACGCCGCCGCCACGGCGTATCGACAGCTTGGTTTTACGCTCACACCCCGGGGGCGGCATCATGGCTGGGGCACGGCCAATTATTGCATCATGTTCGTGACCGGTTATATGGAATTGCTGGGTATCATCGATGATCAGCAAGATGTTAACGGTCTTGATACCCAGTTGATGGCGCGTGGTCCCGGTGTGTCTGGGGTTGCCTTTGCCACCCCCGATGCCAGGGCTGTTTACCAAAAGCTAAACACCGCCGGTTTGGCTGACCGGCATCAGAATTTGTCCCGGTTGCTTGAAGCGCCAGATGGTGCGGATAAAGGCGATGACGCGGAGACGCTAGAATTCTCCCTGGCCTATGCCAAACCGGGCGTAACCCCAGGGTTGCCCAGCTTTTTCTGCCAACACCGCACCCGCCAAAAAATGCGCCAGCCCGCCTGGCTTGCCCATCCAAACGGTGCGGTGGGTCTAGAGGGCATGACGATGATCGACCCGGATCCGCCGGCGCTGGAACTCGCCTACCGGCGGCTTTTGATGGCGCTCGACCAGCCCGCCGATGGGATATGGCCAGGCAAAGGGCGGCTGGATGTGCCCATTGGTGATACGCAAACCCTACGGTTTTTAAGCCCAGCCCGGGCCGCGAAACGCTATCCCGGCGTGTCAGCCTCGCTGCTCAACCGCCCCGGGCCGTTGGTGGTGACGCTCAGCGTCTCATCCTTAACGGACACGCAAGCCTTTATGGCGGCACGTGGTATTGAAAGCCTACCGGGTATGGGCGACCGTTTTGTGGTCGCGCCAGAACAGGCCGATGGGACGATCATTGAATTCACGGCATAGGTGCTTGAACGCCTGTGTCCATTGTACCTTCATGACATCCCTGTCACGTTACATCGCTTTCTTCCCCATGCCCCTCGAACCGGTTTCGTTACCAATCCATGGATGGGCTGCTTTAATTGAGGCCCTTATGAGTGTCAGGATCCGCCCATGACAGCACGATTATGGCTCATGGTGGCGTGTGGCGCCTTTATCGTCACGGTGGCCATGGGGGTACGGCAAAGCTTTGGGCTGTTTATTCAGCCTGTGGGGTTAGACCTGGCGGTGGGCCGTGATGTTATGGGCTTTGCCATTGCGCTCTCGAATTTGCTGTTCGGGCTTGTGCAACCGGTCGTCGGTGCCATCGCTGACCGTTATGGCGCGGGCCGGGTGATCATGACCGGTACGGTGCTCTATGCCTTGGGGTTGCTGTTGATGACCACAGCCCAAGACCCAATGGGTCTGCATATGACCTTAGGCGTGCTAACCGGCCTGGGGCTTGCCGGGACGACCTATGTGGTGGTGTTGGGGGCGCTTGGTCGTGTGGTACCGGCCGCTTATCGCACGCGGATTTTTGGCTTAACTACAGCAGCCGGGAGCTTTGGTATGTTCGCGGTAGTTCCGGGCACCCAAGGGTTGATCTCCTGGCTCGACTGGCAAGGCGCGTTGATTGCCCTTACGGTGCTGGTGGCCACCACGGGGGTTGCTGGCATGGCCCTGGCTGGTAAGCCGCATATGGCGGTGGAAACGGGTTCAGATTTGGGCCTGAAGGCTGCGATGTCTCAGGCTTTTGGTCACAGGGGCTATTGGCTACTCAATGCGGGCTTTTTTGTCTGTGGCTTTCACGTAACCTTTATCGCCGTGCATTTTCAGCCTTACTTGCTGGATCGGGGGATTGATGTGTCTTCAGCCGCGATCGGCCTCGCTATGATCGGGCTGTTTAACATTTTTGGCTCGCTCATCTTTGGTGAATTAGGCGACCGGTATCGCAAGAAATACTTGCTCAGCCTCCTCTATGTGGCGCGAGCGGTGGTCATTGCCCTGTTCCTATTGCTGCCTTTAACGTCGGTTTCGGCCATTACTTTTGGTGCCGCTATGGGCTTTCTGTGGCTCGCCACCGTGCCGTTGACCAGTGGGTTGGTGGGCCAGATTTTCGGCACGCGCTATTTGTCTACGCTCTATGGCGTGGTTTTCTTATGGCACCAGCTGGGCAGCTTTTTGGGCGCATGGCTCGGGGGCGAAGCTTATGAACGCTTTGGTAGCTATGAGCCGATCTGGCTGGCCAGTATCGCCTTGGGCGTGATTGCCGCTATACTGCATATACCAATCCGTGATCATGCCGTGGGTATGGTCGATGCGGGTTAAAATTGGCGAAGACACCACCATGATGCGTTCGATGGCCCTTGGCCAAAAATTTTTTTTCGTGAGCCTGAGTGGTATTCCACTCGGCTTTGGCCTGTGGCTATGGTCTCTTTATGGCGTTGAAATCCTGCTGTCCGGGGCCGCACGTTTTTGTTTTTAAAGGTAATTTTTTTGGTTTGGTCTTAGGCCAAATTTTACCTAAATAAGCCCTGAACTTCATCCAAATCTGCGGCAGTTTTTAGGGCATTTCACGCTAAATAAAAATATTTGCGACCGCTTGGAAAACCATCAATCATCACATCATCAACCAGCGGTGGTGCCCCCCCCCCCAACCCTCAATAACCACCCTGACTTGATGCGTGTTAGACCGGTATTTGATCCGCCCGGAGAGGATATCGGAACGAGATCGAGACGCGAGCTACCGACTTCATCGGCTTCCTGCCTCAACATGGCCGATGATCCTGCCCGACCCCTGGAACTCGGGTCTCGAAACCAAGAACGGGAGCGCCTGGCCAGTCGCTCCCGTTTCTTTTTTGACGTCTATGTGTCGCGTGGATTAGCGGCGGCCCATACCTGGGGCATGACGTTTTGCCTCTGGCTTTGGGTCATTCGCCGGCGCACTATCATCCCGGCGCCATTTGGAAAGCCGCGCATGGGCATCACCCGGCAGGTCACCATCGGGCTTGACGATCCGCTTCGGATTAACGATCAGATCACCACCATCGGCACCAGGCGCTTCCACGGTGAATTTTGAGCCAACCTCGGTAACCGTCACGTTCATGCCTGAGCGTAAATTATCGGTCCCGGTTTTCAGCAGCCATTTACTCAGCGGTTTACCAACAAGCTTATCGATGGCTTGCTTGAGTGGGCGCGCGCCCAACCGTGGGTTGAACCCTTCTTTTAACAGGGTGTCGCGCACTTTCTCACCAAGCTCTAGGGCGACGCCCCATGACGCTTTCGTACGCTCAGCCAACTTCTTGATTTGTGCATCAAGGATCAGGCTGGCCACGTCTTTATCAAGCTCGTTAAAGGCAACGATACCGTCAAGGCGACCGATGAATTCAGGGGCGAAGAAGGCTTCAACCTCTTTTTGCATGATCTGTCCGCGGTCGACCTCTTTAGGCTGGTTATTACCAAAACCAATCGGGGTCTTGTCGGCTTCGGCATTGGCTTTCGCCGCACCGAGGTTTGAGGTCATGACCAGGGTGGCGTTTTGGAAATTGATATCCCGGCCACGGCCATCCTTCATCTTGCCGTCATCCATCACGCCCAAGAGTAGCTTTTGGACATCAGGGTGGGCTTTTTCGATCTCATCAAACACCACGATAGCGTTGGGGTTGCGGCGCACGGCACCGGTTAGCACCCCTTCTTCACCATGGCCCACATAGCCGGGAGGCGCCCCGACGAGTTTGCCGACCGTGTGCTTCTCCATGTACTCGGACATGTCGATGCGGATGATGTTTTCTTCAGAGCCAGTCGTGTGTTTGGCCAAGCTTTTCGCCAGTTCGGTTTTACCAACACCGGTGGGGCCAACGAATAGATAGCTACCCACTGGCTTGTTGGGCTCACGTAAACCTGCCTTGGCATAGGGCTCGGCCAGGTCATCGGCCGGAACCTCGTGGCGGCGCCGCCAGTTCGGGTGCTCGTCGATGGTGCCGGGAATGTTGGGCT
>JBCCBF010000188.1:0-5758 GCA_039814445.1 Pseudomonadota bacterium | reverse complement strand
GTCATCGACCTCAGCGATTGGCAATGAAATCGCCCGGGTTCAACAGGGGCGCACCACGGGCGGGCAATCGGGCCAGCAGGTGATCCGGGCGATTGATAATAACCCTGGTGTGGGCGCTGTGGGCCAGGCAACTGGCGGGCTGACCTCATTCTCTCAGGATATCCCAGCCGCGCCGCCATCGCCGTTTGATACCAACGCCATGGCCCCATCCACAGGGCGGGGTAATGTCTTTTTAGAGCCGGACCCCACCGGTAATCCACGTCTATCGCCGCCCATTTTCATGGACCCAACGCTTCAGCCCTTATCCCCCCAACCGCGTGAGGTGCAACGGTCCGTGCGTTTGCGCGGGGGCAGTTTGAGCGGCGTGGATGCAAAGGACTTGCGGTTGCGCACGCGCCAGCGCGCCTTCGCGCGAGGCTTGAACTGCTCACCGCCGAATTTGCGCCTGGAGGAGATCGGCGATCCTGAACGCCCGCACACCTATCGCCTGACTGGGGTGATTGATACGCCGACCGATGGCTATCATTACGTGACGTTTCCAACCGCTCAGCGAAACAGCTTTATCCGCGCGACGGGCGGCCCAGCCCTGATGGCCATGACCTTGTCCATGAAGGCACCGCCCTTGGGCCATCATCACCCTGATGGGCAGGTTGAGATCCATGAGTTGGTGACGGTATCGCCCAACGCAAAACGCCTGGATGTGTTGGTGAACAACATCATCTTTCGCCGTGCTGTTCAGCATTATTGCCGGATACCAGGCACGCTCGATTAGTTGTGTGCCCTGGATTAACCGGTGCGTTGTAAGCCCTCGTCTAGCGGCTAGGTCTACGGGCTTTATCTAGCCCGTGCCTTTGAAATCATTGAGCGTCCAGTCGTATTCATAATCGGCAACCCGATCGATACTAACTAACTGGTCAACCAGGCTGGCCTCGCCATATTGCTTGAAATGGGCAATAACGCCGCCATCCACGTCAAAATCCTCCACAAACCAACTGTAAATCGTTGAGGCTTGTAGCTTGCCATCGATCACGGATGCGCCGCGAGGGTGGTTGACGTAATCGCTGGCGGCTTGGTTCAAATCGCCATAGAGCCGGTCAGATCGCCATGCTTTGGCCTGGATATTCGCGCATCCAATCGAGGCGCAGTTGACCACATAATGGACCCGTGGATCACGCCAAATGGGTCGTAAAATGCGGTGTTCGATATCGTCTAAGGATAAATCCTCACCCATGGCGCGGGTTAGCTTGGCGCCCCATGGCCCGTTTGAGAAGAAGCCCGGTGAGATATCAATATCCCGGATGCTTGCCACGGGATAATGGTCGATGATTACCTTGAGGGTTACCGCGTTGTAAAAATTGCCCCAATAGGCGAATTGCTCATCCCGGTTCAAGTCATCCACGGGCGTGGTTTCCAGGATGCTGATATAGTCTTCAAGCTTTGATTGGCCCTGGCGCTTTAGGTTAGCGTAATCAATCAGGGACACATTGTCTGGGCTTAGATGCCTGTAATCACGCAAAATTTCATCGAATAACGTGTTGTCGACTTGTTTATTCGACCGCGGTGAATAGGCCATCCACCGGTCCCATAATTCAGCACTCGGCCCGGCCTCGGCGGGCGTTGGCATAAGGGCTGACGGGAGCGCCAAGCCAGCCCCGGCCACAGCGCTAAATGTTAAAAAAGAACGACGCGATAAACTGTGTTTCATAGTGCGAGAAGTGTGTTGTGAAGCCCCAGACAACAAAGACTATATCACGGCTTTGGACTGCCGCGTGCACACACTGTGATCACAGGCGTGTTAAGCCATCTGGATGAGGGCTGGTGAAGAGGTGGGCTGAAGAGATTGGCTCAGGAGGGGGCGTGACGGGCTGTTAGTAACCAGAGGCCAGGGTTTGCAGGCCATCATGGTCATGAAGCATCACCGTGGAGGTGCCTTTGAGGCTGATCAGGCCATTACTCTTCATTTTACTGAATTGGCGGCTCACCGTCTCGGTGGTCAAGCCCAAGAAGTCACCGATATCATGGCGGCTCATAGGGATGTCGATGCTATTGCCGCCGCCACCCAACGCTTTCGCCCGCTGTAAACGACCGAGTAAGAAGGACGCAATTTTTTCTTCTGCTGTTTTACGCCCTAACAGCAGCATTTGTTCTTGCGCCTCGGCTAATTCATTCGAGGCGATTTCTAAAATTTTTCGGCGCATGGTTGGGTATTCGGCGAAAACTGTTTCCATGCGGGTACGCTTGAACTGGCAATATTTCATGGGTGTGATGGCTTCTGCGCTGAACGGATAGCGGCGCCCTGGCGCCAAGCCCAGAAAGTCGCCCGTGCCCAAGAAACCAATAATTTGGCGGCGACCATCACCCAGTAGCTTGTAAATCTTGGCGCTGCCGGCAGTGATGTTAAACACCGCGTTCGCCTCATCAGCTTCGGTGATGAAGGTCTCGCCTTTTTTGATGCTGTGTTTGCTCGCCATGCTGTCGAGCACGCCCATGCAATCATCAGGCATGGCTTGGCAAATACTCACATTGCGGGCTGTGCACGCGGCGCAATGACCAGCATCGCGTTTAGCTGCGCCGGTCTCTAAAGGCTCACACGTGCCGTTAGCAATACTGCTGCTCACAAATCGATCCTGTCTCATCCCGCATCAGCACTTTTGTTTTTGTTCTGCGCTGATGAATAGCAGTTTTCATAAAGACTAAATTAGTCGCTGATACTGCCAAGCGCAACAAGCATCGGGGTTTTTCAGAATGCCTCCGATCCTTGATCTGGGTCAAAGCGAGCAATCCTGCGCTCTGCCATAAGGATAGCAACTGAAAAAGTTTTTTGCGTGCAAGCTCATCTACTTAAGGGGTTACGCGGCAAATTTCTTTTGAGCGATTTTATCATAGGCCACGCCAGTATTTACGGTGGGGTCTAGTGGCATATGACATGAGGAAGAAGCCATGATTGATCCCCTAGTCGTCGACCTGTCGCGGCTGCAATTTGCGCTTACGGCGATGTATCACTTCCTGTTCGTCCCCTTGACCCTTGGGTTGTCGGTGTTGGTGGCGATGATGGAGACGGTCTATGTGATGACCAACCGTCAGATTTGGCGCGATATGACCAAGTTCTGGGGATTGTTGTTTGGCATCAACTTTGCCATTGGCGTGGCCACGGGCCTAACCATGGAATTCCAGTTCGGCATGAACTGGTCTTATTATTCGCATTATGTGGGTGACATCTTCGGTGCGCCTTTGGCCATTGAAGGCCTAATGGCATTCTTCCTTGAGGCGACCCTGGTCGGCATGATGTTCTTCGGCTGGGAGCGGTTGAGCAAGGTGGGGCATTTGGTGGTGACCTGGCTCGTTGCCATCGGCACCAATTTATCAGCCTTGTGGATCCTGATCGCCAATGGCTGGATGCAGTACCCCATTGGATCAGAGTTCAACCCTGAAACGATGCGCATGGAAGTCACCGACTTTGCTGCGGTCCTGTTCAACCCGGTTGCCCAATCGAAATTCGTGCACACGGTAAGCGCTGGTTATGTGACCGGGGCGATCTTTGTGATGGCGATCTCAGCCTTCTATGTCTTGCGGGGCCGTAACATTGCCTTTGCCAAGCGGTCGATGGCGATTGCTGCTGCCTTTGGTATGGCAGCGTCCCTGTCGGTGGTCGTGTTGGGTGATGAGAGTGGTTACACAACCTCACACAACCAGCAGATGAAAATGGCGGCCATGGAAGCCATGTGGGAAACCGAACCAGCCCCCGCTGGGTTGGCGATCATCGGGTTCCCGGACCAAGAAGCCCAGGAAACACATTTTGAGGTCAAAATGCCTTATGTGCTGGGCCTGATCGGGACACGTTCTCTGTCTGAGGAAATGCCTGGCATCAAAGAGCTGGTGCTGATCGCTGAGCAGCGTGTGCGTGACGGCATCATTGCCTATGAGGCGGTGATGGATATCCGGGAAAACCCTGATGATATCCAAGCCAAAGCGCTGTTTGAGCGCCACCAAGAAGACCTTGGCTATGGCTTGCTGCTGAAGCAATACACCGAGGACATTACCCAAGCGACGGAAGAGCAAGTGAAGCTGGCCGCCCTATCAACGGTGCCGGATGTACCGACCTTGTTCTGGACCTTCCGAGTGATGGTGGGCCTTGGCTTATTCTTCATCGCGTTCTTTGCATATGCTGTCGTGATGGCGGGTAAGCGGGTGTTGCACACGAAACGGTGGTTCATGCATCTGGCGCTGTGGAGCCTACCGGCCCCATGGATTGCCTCGCAGGCCGGGTGGGTGGTCGCCGAATACGGGCGCCAGCCTTGGACGGTCGATGGCGTGCTGCCCACCTTCTTGAGTGTTTCCTCGATCGGTGTGGTGGATGTGGTGCTGACGATCATTGCTTTCACGGCATTCTACGGCGTGATGCTGGTGGTCGAGGTTTACCTCATGCGCAAATACATCCTGCTGGGTCCTGAGGGGGCATTCCACAGTGGCGCGGACGCCAAACAAGCGGATGCATTACTGGGCGGCGGCATGGTCGGCGCGATGCCTGGGGCTACTGCCAATCCTTCTCATGCCGATAAGGCACCACAAACTGCTAGCCGGGAGGGCTAAGCCATGTTGGAACTGATTGATTATGATTTTATGCGTGTGGTGTGGTGGCTGCTCTTAGGCGTGCTGCTGATCGGTCTCGCGGTCATGGATGGGACGAATTACGGCATCTGCACCTTGCTGCCTTTTGTTGGCAAGAACGATACCGAACGCCGGATCATGCTGAACACGGTGGAGCCGTTTTGGGAGGGGAGCCAGGTGTGGCTGATCCTTGGCGGGGGGGCTATCTTTGCGGCCTGGCCCGCGGTCTATGCCACGTCATTCTCTGGTTTCTACCTGGCCATCTTTGTGGTCTTAGCCTCGCTTATTCTGCGGCCGCCCGCGTTTAAGTATCGCAATAAGTCGCAAGACCCTAAATGGCGTAAGACCTGGGATTGGGGCCTATTCGTGGCTGGTTTTGTGCCCGCGCTGATTTTTGGTGTCGCGGTTGGTAATGTGCTGCAAGGGGTGCCCTTCCGGTTCGATGACACCATGCGCTCTTTCTATGAGGGAAACTTCTTCGGCCTGCTTAATCCCTTTGCCATTCTCTGTGGCCTTGTCAGTGTCACCATGCTGATCACCCATGCGGGGCTGTATCTGGCGCTGAAAGCCGATGAGCCCATCGCTGGCCGCGGTCGGATTATCGGTATGGTCGGTGCGGTGGTTACCATGGTGCTGTTTGCCCTGGGCGGTGTTTGGGTCGCCTATGGGGTTGAGGGCTACATGATCACCAGCGAATTTATCACCAACGCGCCTTCCAATCCTTTGGCAAAAGAGGCCGTGGCTGAAACTGGTGCTTGGTTGAATAATTATCAGACCTATCCGTTCTTCCTGGCCGCCCCGGTTGCTGGTTTTGGCGGCGCGATCCTGGCGATTATCTTGGCCAAGGTGAAGCGTCCGGGTACGGCCTATGTGGCCTCAGGGATCAGCCTGTTCGGCATCATCGCCACGGTTGGCGTTAGCATGTTCCCGTTCATCATGCCGTCATCGATTGATCCGGTCAGCAGCCTGACCGTGTGGGATGCGTCATCAAGTTATATGACGCTGGTGATCATGCTGATCAGCACCGTCATCTTGTTACCCATTGTGCTGGCCTATACCTCCTGGGTGTTCTGGGTCATGCGCGGCACGGTAACCGAAGAGGAAGCCAACAAACACGCAAGCCCGGCATCGGGTTACTGAGATATACAAG
>JBCCBF010000399.1:0-2189 GCA_039814445.1 Pseudomonadota bacterium | reverse complement strand
CGAGCATCTCAAGCAACTCAATATTCGAGATCCAAAATTAGAACGCCTGGCGGCCCTGACGCTCGGCCAATCTGATGAATGATTAGGCGGCGGCGTTTTGCCGCTTGCTGTTCTGGTCATCATCAAGCAACCGGTCGCCTTCCACATCCATGATCGCCTGCAAATGCTCCATCAATTTTTCTTTTGATAGGCCGGGTTCAATCGCTGGCAACATGCGCACAGTGATCGTACCGGACTTTTTCACAAGCCCAAGCTTGCTGGTGTAAACCCCGCTATTCAGCACCACGGGCACCACCGGCACTTGCAAATGCTCATAAAGCTTGGCGATCCCGGTTTTGAGTTCTTTATGCACACCAGGGGGAGTGCGCGTGCCCTGGGGGAAGATGATGATATCGCGCCCCTGGGCGTTCTTCTCCGCTGCCGTACGTAGCATCTCTGGCACCGCTTCTTTGCCTAGGCTGCGGTCGATGGGGATCATATCGCACCGGGTCGCATACCAGCCCCAAAGCGGCATGCGAAACAGCTCGATTTTCATGATGATGGCAAAATCACGAAACCAAAACGGCAGGCGCATGGCCTCCCAACCCGTCTGATGCTGAAGGGCGATCAAGCACGGTTGATCGGGTAGGTGCTCCCACCCCTCTTTGCGATAGTGCAGCCCAAACCACGGTTCGATCACATCATGAAGTTTGAAATAGATCCGAACCATAAGCGCCCGAAGCTTCTTGGCGGGCAGCACCAAGAACGGCAAGAACGCAACGCAACCAAAGATCGTATAGCCAAGATAAAGCGTACCGTGCAGCACGCGGCGAAGGGTGTTCATAAGCAAAAGCCGAGGGCGTAAAGGCGAGGGAGGGCAGCGGGCGGCCCGTTATCGTCGCCATTGGTATAGGCGGTATCGCAAGGATGTCACCAGGAATTTTGTATATTCAACCGCATAGAGCCGAACGCTTTCCGGGCGTCGCCACCAATCATGGAGTGGTTGATCCTTGGGCGTGATGGCATGGGGGGTGACCTCAAGCGCCGGATCTGCCATGGCAAGCTCTAAGAGGCTTCGACGCATGTGATAATCCGAGGTCACCAGGCGCAAGGACTGGTAACCCTGGGCCGCCATCCACCGTACGGTTTCAGCGGCGTTCTCCACCGTGTCCCCAGCCAAATGGTCGAGTTCGATGCAGCATTCCAGCTCTTCTGGTGCGTTGCGCGCTAGCCGTAAAAGCTCGTCGACTTCAACACCCCGGTATACGCCGGTGATAAACAATTTTGACGCCCGCCCGTCGCGCAGCAAATCAATGCCGGTTTGCAAGCGGTTCGACCCGCCGGTCAACACCACCACCGCATCGGTTGCCGGTAAGCCGGGATCATGTGGGCTGGCCAAGGGCATGGTGGCGATAAACCACAATAAACCACCAAGCCATAAACCGGCGGCCACTAAAGGCATGGCGATCAACACCCGGATCCGGGTGCGATTAGACAGGCGCCAACGCCCTGGCTGTTGGGGCTGCGCTGTTGTGGGTTCCTGACGCGGCGGCGGGGTGTTGCTCATGCTGCTGGTACTGGCCTGGTCGTTTATCTGGCCAGTTGTTTGGCCAGTGGCGTCGCCATTGGTCGAGTGCATCGCCTTAACCCTGTTGGCGCAAGGTGCGAATGACCGTGAGCCGGGCTGTTAGGACCGCCAACACCACCAGAAAGGTGGGGAACAGCAACAGGCTCATGACCACGCTCCAATGCAAGCTCAATTGCGGCAGAAAGCTGGGCCAGCCGGATCCGATCAAGCTGATCGCCCCGTATAGGCTGGCAATGGCGGCCACCAGGCCAGCGATCGCCCCCACACTGCCGCGCCACATCACATGCCATTCAATCTCGCGGCTGATGTCATGATCCGCGGCCCCGATGACGTGCAACAGCTTGACCAGCCGCATATGGCTCGACAGGGCCGACCGGGCGCTGAAGGCTGATAACAACAAGCTGGCCATGAAAATAGCGGTGAGGATCACATACCCAAAAATCTCGGCCATGCGGGCTGGGCGAATGAAATCACTGATGATCGGCTCTTGGTCGATGACCCTCAGGCCCGCAATATCAGCCCGCAACACGGCCTCTAACGCCGCGGGTTCGATGGCACGGCTGTTGGGATCCAATGTCACTTCAATCAAGACCGGAAGCGGTAAGCCAGACAGTAAGCTTGG
>JBCCBF010000135.1:0-7164 GCA_039814445.1 Pseudomonadota bacterium | reverse complement strand
TGTCGTGCGGCGCATGTTCGCCGATATCGATGCCGATATCTATATGATGATCGATGGCGATAACACCTATGATTTGCAAGCGGCACCACGCTTGATCAGCCATTTGATTACCGATGGGCTGGATATGGTCAATGGTGCCCGGCAAGCGGTCGAGGAACAGGCCTACCGGCCCGGTCACGCCATGGGCAATAAGGTGATGACCGGCATTGTCCGCCGTCTATTCGGCGAAGGGTTTAACGATATCTTTTCTGGCTACCGCATCTTTTCCCGCCGGTTTGTGAAGTCGTTTCCGGTGATGTCCCGGGGCTTTGAGATTGAAACCGAACTCACGGTCCATGCCTTATCCCTGGAGATGCCGTTCAAAGAACTGCCCACGGATTTCAAAGATCGGCCTGAGGGGTCAGCCAGTAAGTTACGGACCGTGAGCGACGGCACCCGCATCCTATGGACCATCATCAACCTACTACGCCAAGAACGCCCCTTGCGCCTGTTTGGGGCCATGAGTTTCATCCTGGCTTTTATCGCCGTCGCCCTCGCCTATCCGCTTTTCGTGACCTTTTTCGAAACCGGTTTGGTGCCGCGGTTTCCCACCGCCATCCTAGCAACAGGGTTAATTTTACTCGCAAGCCTCAGCCTCGCCTGTGGTTTGATCCTTGATACGGTGTCTTATGGTAGGCGTGAGGCCAAACGCATGTGCTATTTAGCGATACCCGGCATCCAAGCGATCCATGAGCAAAAGCCACCCAGCCGTTAAACCATAAACGGTCCCTCAGCCACTCGTCATCCCCCCCTCCCCGCCCCGGGGCCTTTTCCGCATAAGCGTATGACCATGTCACCTTTCCTTGCCAACACAGCCAACACCTTGACCGCCGCGCAGATTATCGAGCGGTTAGGCTTGCAACCCCATCCCGAGGGCGGGCATTACCGTGAGACCTGGCGCGATACGCCGGCCGATGGCAGCAGGGGTGCCGGGACAGCGATCTACTACCTCTTGGCGGTGGGGGAGCTATCCGCCTGGCACCGGGTCGATGCGACTGAGATCTGGCATTATTACGCGGGCGCACCCTTGGCCCTTACCACCTCGCCCAATGGCCATGACGCGGCTGCCGTCCATCTAGGCCCGCAGCTTGAGATGGGCCAGAAGCCCCAAGCCATCGTGCCAGCCCATCACTGGCAAACAGCAGAAAGCCTTGGGGAATGGACATTAGTCGGCTGCACAGTTAGCCCTGCTTTTGATTTTGCCGGTTTTGAGATGGCGCCCAAGGGGTGGTACCCGAAGCCGCGGGATAACGATTAAAGCTGCATGCCTTAAGCTGATGCCGATGCGGCCTCATCGGCGGCGGCGTCTTGATCCGCGCTTGAGCTGCCATCGAGCTTTTCTTCCAAGAGTTCTTTTTGCGTGATGCTCGTGCGCTTTTTCTTAAAGAACTTATCTAAATTATCCTCGGGCTTGCCGAACAGCCAGCCCTGGCCTTTATCAATCCCCACAGTCCGTAAAATCTGGGCCTGATCAGGCATCTCGACCTTTTCCGCCACCGTTTGAATACCCAGCTCGGCACATAAGCGCTGGATCGCCAACACCAAAGCCCGGTCGCGGTCCGCATACAGAATGCGGTCGATATAGGACCCATCGATCTTGACCACATCCACATCCAGGGTACGCAGATATTGGAACGCCGCCGCCCCTGAGCCAAAATCATCGATACAGACCTTATTTTTGCGGGAGCGGAATTCTTGCAAAATCTCGTTCACAGCGTTGAGGTCTTTAATCTCTGACGTCTCGGTGACTTCAAGGATGATCTGTTCGCGGGTGGTGGGGTTGATGTCCATCAGGTCAATCACCGCTTGGACGAACATATTGCTTTGTAATGAGCGGCCCGAGATGTTCACGGCCACCATGGGGCGCACCCCGTTCTGATTGGCTTGATCCACCTGTTCCAGGGCTTGCTTCAGCACCGCCAGGTCAAAATCTTCGATCACGCCCGTGCTTTCGGCCAGGGTCAGGGCTTCATGAGCGGAGGACCCATCGGCCAGCCGGCTAAGAGCTTCCACATGGCTTGTGCGTTTCGTTTTCAAATCCACAATCGGTTGGAAAACCAGCTTAAAGCCATTGGAATTGATCACCGAGCGCAGTTCGGTCATCCGCTCAGCGGTGGATTTGGTCAGCTCTGCCACGCTCTCATAGAGGCTATCGAGCTCAAATTCTTCGGTATTCTCAGCCGATGCGAATTGTTCCATCGCATATTGTAAAGCTCGTTGAGCATCTGACTTTGACAAATCATCTTGCTCAAGCTCAATGGCCTTGGTTTTTGTCTCGATATTCGCCGCGGCTGGGTGGCTGGCCTTAACGGTCTTATTAACCTTACTGGTCAGATCCTCTGCTTTCAGCCATTCGGGATGCAGCACACCGAACCGGTCTTCGCCCAGCTTACCAATAGCTTTAGACCCCACCTCACCCGATTGCAGCAGGGTCAGTAAGTTATCGGTGATCTCTGCCGAGGCTTCGGGGTCGTCGATATCGGACAAACCGTCCAAATCCAACAAGGTCATCGACAAGCCTTCGGACGCCACTGATTCACCCGTGGCGAGGGCGATCATATCTTCCATGCTGACAAACTCAGCACCACGATCATCCCCGAGGGAGCCGACAAAGGATATCTGGTTACCGCGCGGGAAGTTTGCCGAGACATGGATCGACGCGCTGTCGTCACTATCGGGCATCCGGAAGCCGGCCAGCACCGCATCGACCGGTTTGCCTTCGCGGTTCAGAAACTGAATGCGCAAAGGTTGCATACGCCGACCGGCCTTGATCGAACGCAAGGCCGAATGCACCCGCGGGCGATCGGATACCGCGATCACGTCGACCACGCGACGGTCCACCAGCTCTTTTGGCTTATAATTGAGAATAGTCTGGCACGCGCCGGCAACGAATTTCATCAATTCGCCATCAGCATCAATTTCGATCAACAAATCAGCCGTCGCAAACGCGAAGGCTAAAAAGCGATCTCTATCAGTCCGGTTGATCTTTTCGGTCACTACGGCGTGCCGCTCATCCTCGGAATACCTTAATTAAGGATAAAGCATAGTACCCTTTTGGCCCGCAGACAATGCAGCTAAGCACTGAAATTACGTGGTTTTATATTCAGCACATCTAATCAAAAGATTAGCGCTGGTGGCAGGCTTGGTAATGCCCGCATGCCCCGGGGGCCGTTATAGCGTCAAAGGCTTGACCGGCTTAGTAACTGGGTGACACCTCACCCGTCGCCGCGGCCAGCATGGCTTCGGTTACGGAGAGCTTATTGGTCGCTATCAAACGCGCCGCATCCGTCTCAGCCATGCCCACATCTTCTTTTAAGTCGCGGCATTTTTGCCGGATGTCATCGGCGTCGAGCTTATCCAACGGGGCGGCATCTTCGGCCAGCACCACACAGCGCTCGCCATCCACTTCCACAAACCCACCGGCCACAAAGATACGCTGATCGACTTTCTCGCCTTGATACACATCGATCACGCCCGGCTCCAGGGTGGAAACCAGGGGGATGTGATCGGCAAGCACGCCGAACTGACCTTCGGTGCCGGGCATGACAACCATGGTCACATCTTCGGCCAAGAGCAGCTTCTCAGGCGAAACCAGCTCCAGGCGAATTTTTTTGGCAGTGGCATCAGCCATGGGTCAGATCCTTACTTCGACAACCAGATTAGGCGGCTTCTGCTGCCATTTTCTTGGCCTTCTCGACGGCTTCTTCAATGGTGCCGACCATGTAGAAGGCGGCTTCTGGCAGGTGATCGTACTCACCCGCACAGATACCTTTGAAGCCCTTGATGGTGTCTTCGAGCTGGACGAACACGCCCGGGAAGCCAGTGAAGATTTCAGCCACATGGAAGGGCTGGGATAAGAAGCGCTGGATCTTACGAGCGCGGGCCACGATCAGCTTATCTTCCTCGGACAACTCATCCATACCCAGAATGGCGATGATGTCTTGCAGGGACTTGTAAGTCTGCAAGACACGCTGGACTTCACGAGCGACTTCATAGTGCTCATCACCCACGACGCGCGGGTCGAGGATACGGCTGGTTGAGTCCAGGGGATCCACGGCTGGGTAGATACCCAGCTCAGCGATCTGACGGGACAACACGGTGGTTGCATCCAAGTGGCTGAACGAGGTGGCCGGGGCCGGATCCGTCAAATCATCGGCCGGCACGTAAATGGCTTGCACCGAGGTGATCGAGCCGTTCTTGGTGGAGGTAATCCGCTCTTGCAGCGCACCCATATCGGTGGCGAGTGTTGGCTGGTAACCCACGGCTGAGGGGATACGACCCAGAAGCGCTGACACCTCAGCACCCGCTTGGGTGAAACGGAAGATGTTATCGACGAAGAACAGGACGTCCTGGCCTTCTTTATCGCGGAAATACTCCGCCATGGTCAGACCGGTGAGGCCAACCCGGGCACGGGCACCAGGCGGCTCGTTCATCTGGCCATAAACCAAGGCCACTTTCGAGCCGTCGCCCTCTTCTTTGATGACGCCACTATCGACCATCTCATAATACAGGTCGTTACCTTCACGGGTCCGCTCACCCACACCGGCGAACACAGACACACCACCGTGGCCTTTTGCGATGTTGTTGATCAGCTCCTGAATAAGCACGGTTTTACCCACGCCAGCACCACCGAACAGGCCGATCTTACCGCCCTTCGCGTAAGGGGCTAGCAAATCCACCACCTTAATACCGGTTACCAGGATTTCAGCTTCGGTAGCCTGATCGATAAACTCAGGCGCCTCGCGGTGGATCGGCAGGGTTTCTGATGCGTCGACCGGGCCTTTTTCATCAATTGGCTCACCAATCACGTTCATGATGCGGCCTAAGGTTGGGGCACCGACGGGTACGGCAATCGCGTTGCCCGTGTCGGTCACTTCTTGGCCGCGAACCAGACCGTCGGTGGTGTCCATGGCAATCGCGCGCACGGTGTTTTCACCCAAATGCTGGGCCACTTCCAGAGTCAGCACCTGGTCACCAATCTTAGTGGTCAGCGCGTTCAAAATCGCTGGCAGATCGCCTTCAAATTGCACATCAACAACCGCGCCCAGGATCTGGGAAATGCGACCGGTTACGTTGCTTGCCTTTGCCATGTTTCTAGCCTTCGTGTTGCTAAACTTATGTTTTGCGTCAAGTGATTAGGGTTAGACCGCTTCCGCACCAGAGATAATCTCGATCAACTCTTTAGTGATCTGAGCCTGGCGGCTGCGGTTGTAGTCGAGGGTTAGGCGATTGATCATATCGCCTGCGTTCCGGGTGGCGTTATCCATGGCGGTCATCCGTGCGGCTTGCTCGCCCGCAGCACTGGCCAATAACGCCGAGTATACTTGCACAGCCAGATTGCGTGGCAGCAGATCGGCGAGGATCGCTTCTTCATCTGGCTCAAATTCATATTGCTTTTCATGCCCGGCCTCAGCCTTGGCACCAGCCGGCGGCGCGTCATCATTGGCGGCCTCAGGCTCGGCATCGATGGCGGCAGGAATGACCTGTTTGGCCGTCGCCACCTGGCTGATCACCGATTTGAATTCGTTGAACAGCAACTCGCACACATCAAAACCACCGGTCTCAAACTCAGCCATCACCATATCGGTGACTTGCTTGGCGTCGTCAAAACCCACATTAGAGGTGGCAAAGTCACGAGGGCCTTCAACGATTTCAGCACCCGGGGTGCGTCGGAGTTGCTGGCGCGCCTTGCGACCTAACAGCATCAACCGCACGGTTTTACCCGCGGCCGTGAGTTCCGCCACCCGCTTGCGGGTCAAACGCACAATCTGAGTGTTGAAGCCACCGCAGAGACCACGGTCGGCGGTAATAGCGACCAGAAGGTAGGTATCTTCCTTGCCGGTACCGGCCAACAGCTTGGGCGTCTCATTCTCAAAGGTCACGCGGCCCGCGAGGGAGGACAAGATACCACCCATCCGGTCGGCATAGGGCTGACCCGCTTCGGCCTGATCCTGGGCACGGCGCAGTTTCGACGCCGCGACCATTTTCATGGCCGAGGTGATCTTGCGCGTGGATTTCACGCTGTCGATCCGGTTGCGTAGGTCCTTTAAGCTAGGCATCGTCTATATCGCTCGGCTGATCCGTTAACAGGGGTGCTTAGCTGAAATTCTTGGCGTAATTGCCGATGAATTCCTTGAGCTCCGCTTCGATGTCATCGGTCAGCTTTTGCTCTTTAGCGATCTTATCGAGAATTTTCTTCCCGCCACCGCGCAACTCACGCAGCAGGCCGGTTTCAAACTCGGTCACCTTGCGCACATCGACCTCATCGAGGAAGCCATTCACGCCGGCATAGATCACGGCGACCTGTTCTTCGACCTTGAGCGGGCTGTACTGGCCTTGCTTGAGCAGCTCGGTCAGGCGGGCACCACGGGCCAGCAAGCGCTGGGTAGAAGCATCCAAATCAGATGCGAACTGAGCAAACGCTTCCATCTCACGATACTGGGCCAGCTCCAATTTAATCGAGCCTGCCACCTGTTTCATGGCCTTGATCTGGGCGGCTGAACCCACCCGGCTCACCGACAGACCTACGTTAATCGCGGGGCGAATACCTTTATAGAACAGACCGGTTTCCAAGAAGATCTGACCATCGGTGATCGAAATCACGTTGGTCGGAATATAGGCCGACACGTCACCCGCTTGGGTTTCAATGATCGGCAGGGCAGTCATCGAACCCGCACCATGGTCCTCATTCATCTTCGCCGCACGCTCCAGCAGGCGGGAGTGAATGTAGAACACGTCACCGGGATAGGCTTCACGGCCTGGTGGGCGACGCAGCAGCAGGGACATCTGACGATAGGCAACCGCTTGCTTGGACAAATCATCATAAATGATCAGGCTGTGCATACCGTTATCACGGAAGAATTCCGCCATGGCACAACCGGCATAGGGGCCGAGGAACTGCATAGGCGCGGGATCGGATGCGGTGGCCGCGATCACGATCGAGTATTCCATGGCACCGTTTTCTTCCAGCGTCTTCACGATCTGGGCGACCGTTGAGCGCTTTTGACCAATCGCCACATAGACGCAATAGAGCTTCTTGCTCTCATCATCGCCTTGGTTGATCGATTTTTGGTTCAGAATGGTGTCAATCGCCACCGCCGTTTTACCGGTCTGACGGTCACCAAT
>JBCCBF010000392.1:0-2262 GCA_039814445.1 Pseudomonadota bacterium | reverse complement strand
GTTCAACCCTTTCATGAAGAACTTCTTCTGATAGATGGCCATGCGAATGGTGAAGATGTCACCCAATTGCTGGGACAGGCCCGACAACACATAACGCGCCGTGCCATTGACCCGAATATCCCGGATACCCGACACATTTTCACCAATGCGTTCGGACAGGCGTCGCACTTTTAAAACCCGCTGCTTGCCAAGCATATTCACTTGCCGTTGTAGGCGCGGGATGATGGCAGCTTGCACCGGGATCAAGGCGGTGGCGGCGAGACCCAAGACGGGGTCTTGCACAAACATGAAGATCAAGATGGTCAGCATGGTGCCGCCTTGGAAGGCTGGCAGGGCTAAGGCATCCCCCACATAGCCTGCCAAGGGCTCGGTTTCTGATGCCACCATGGACACCACCTCGCCCTGGCTGGTGCGTTGGAATTGCGGCATAGGAAACCGCAAGACCCGATCGAGCATCTGGAACCGCAAGCGGCGCAACATGCGCTCACCCAACACGCCTTTATAGGTATTAACCTTCATCTTCAGCACGCCAGAGGCGAGCACCAAACAAAAGAAAGCCCCACAAAGCAGCAGCAGGTAACCCACGGGCCCGACACTAAACAGCCCGAAAATATCGTGATCCTGCATCTCGCCCGAGAGCGCATCATTGATGATGATCTTGGGCAATTCCAAGGTCATGTACAAAAACGGAAATGTAGCAATTGTCAGCAACAAGACCGTGATTTGTTCACGCTTGGAATAGGTCAGGATAAAGCGTTTTAGTGTGGGTTCCATAGCCCACAGATACTCCATACCAGGCGGAAAAGAACCCCGCCGTCACGATCACTTGTCAGATTGTGAGCGCGCCAAAAGCTCTGGCCAAAGCGCTCACCTCACGAAAATGCGATTTTTTGAGCACCACAACAAGTGTTTGCACAGGAAAAGAGTGGAAACACGCTGTTTCCATAAAACGGATAATCGGCGAAAGGGGCTAACCGCCCGCTGCCATCCGACGAATGTTTTGTGGTGATACATCAATGGTATCAGGCAAGGCGTCAACCACCTCGGGGGCCTGGAACCGGGCTGGTAAGGGATTTTCACTCTGAGGCTCATTCATGAGCACCAGGCTTCCCTTCGCGTGGCTTAAATCAGGGGCGCCCAATAGCGCATCGGTCAGCGTCTTTTGATGGCCGCGGCTGGTCCGGTCTGCTTGATACAGGCCGGCTTCAATCGCTTGATCCAACACATGGGCCGCTGGCACATTCGCCTCACGGACGAATCCCTCAGGCAATTCCCGCGGGCCGTCAGCTGCTTGGGGGGCGCCGACACTCATGCTGCCCCCTTCGCGGACCGCGTGAACAATGATTTTGGTGGGACCATCGGCATTATAGGCCGGAATGGCGTCATCACGGATCGCGTGGCTTAGCTGACGTTGCAGCATTTGTACGCCCTTGGATGGGCGGGTTTGGCCGCTGCTGGCTTGAATACGGTCCAGCACATCACCCACATTCACGAGCTTATCGTAAGGGATGTTATTCATCGTGGTGCTTCCTCAACATTTTTTATTCTTATGAATAGCTTACACGATTTTAGCTGGCTGGCTGCCAAAAACTTGGGCCCGCTGCTGCCGGGGCTGTGGTCGCCGCGGCCGCCCGCTTGGCGTGCACTTGGTCCACAGCATCAAGGCTGAGATAGATGCCGGCCTGGCTAGGAGTGTTGCCCAAGACCTGTTTCCAGGGGCCATATTTAGCAAAGTCACGGGCGTAATCAGCGCCCGATGTTTGCCCATCATAAGTGGTATCGGCGGCTAATTTCATGGTGGTCAACAACCGTCCGCCATCGGCCGATGTCATGCGCGTGCTGACCATGGTGAGTTCATCGGCCGCCCGGCCGCTCATCACATTGTCAGGGGTCATGGCCATCGCGGCTTCTTGTAGCGTGGCCAGATCTTTTGCAAAATCATCATCACGATACAGGCCACTACGGGCTTGCTGCCAGCTTACGGCTTCTGATGACATGGATTGGCTAAACGCCATATCCCCGGCAATATCCATTAAGCGATCCCGTTCATCGGCTGAAAAATCAGCTGACACCACGGGAATGTCGACCAAGGATTTCACCACCGCATGGGCTTTCAGATAACTCGCCACATGCGAGGAGCTCTTACCCTCAGGCGTAAACCAGACCGCTAAATGTTCGGCTTGCTTCAATTCGGTACGGGCGGTTTGACCACTGCCAAACCGGTCGGTAAATCGCGGTGTATCAGCATAATCGCGGATAACG
>JBCCBF010000347.1:0-2825 GCA_039814445.1 Pseudomonadota bacterium | reverse complement strand
CTTGGTGATCGCCGTCATAAGTGCGGGTAAATCGTAGCCGTAGAGTACCACTAAGGGCCCGCCATGGGGCGTGGGCTCTCCCACCTCAAAGCCACCGGTCATGACGCCATCGCTGAACTCGCAATAGGTGGGGCCATAATCGGTAAAGCGCCAACCGAAAACCTCACCGTAAAAAGCCTTGGTTTTCCACATGCCGCTGATGATGAACTCAATATAATTGATGCTGCGATCACGCGCGTCATGGGCCTGTGTGTCTTGGTCGTTCACCATAAGGATTAGATCGTGGGGTTGCTTGTCTCGAAACGATACCTCACCTATACACCATGCAGGGCAAGCCACAAGCTTGTCAGCCTCAAGCCCCCAACCTTGTCAGTGAAAGCAGTCGTAACATGAGTGACCACGAAATTCCCGTGGAGGATGACGAACCCAATGGCGTGTTCTTGGATGATGCCGATGGCGACTATGATGATGAGGATTATGAAGATGACGCGCCCATCGAGCTCACCTTTCTGAATGGTCCGGCCCTGCTGCCAGCCTCAGGTGGGCGGGCAAAACAGTTGGTGGTGCTGCTCCATGGTCTGGGCGCCGATGGTAATGATCTGATCAGCTTAGGCCCACAGATTGCCAAGGTACTGCCCGATGCGGCGATCATCTCGCCCAACGCCCCCGAACCCTGTGATATGTCGCCCATGGGCTATCAATGGTTCAGCCTGCAAGATCGTAGCCATGATGCGATGCTGGCGGGGGTTGAGAATGCGGCCCCGAAACTCAACGGCTTTTTGGATGAGGTGCTAGATTATTTGGACCTGACCGAAGAGGATCTATTCCTCATTGGTTTTTCTCAAGGCACCATGATGGGCCTGCATGTGGGGGTGCGCCGTGAGACCCCATTGGCTGGTATTATTGGGTTTTCTGGTGCCTTGGTTGGTGGTGACCGGCTGCCCGATGAGATTGTCACCACCCCGCCCGTGGTCTTGATCCATGGTGATGCCGATGAGGTGGTGCCGTTCCAAGCCATGCAAATGGCAGCTGACGCCTTAAAAACCGCTGGGGTGGAGGCAGAAGCGATCCGCCGCCCGGGTCTCGGCCATGGTATTGATCCCCAGGGAATGCTGGTGGCCTTGCGCTTTTTAAACGATCACAAGCGCTTTATTGACGACGATTAAGCGCGTGCGGGACAGCCAGGTTTAAGCTCAACCACGCCATGATCGCTGGGGTGGTGGCTACATATTTGGTGCTGAGTTACTCAGCCGCGAGTTGCGTGGTCATGTCGTGATAGACCGGGCAACGATCCCATAGGGCCACGAGACTATCGCGCAGATAGGCCATCATCTCAGCTGTATGCAGCGGGGTTGGCGTGATCCGGATCCGTTCCGTACCACGGGGTACGGTGGGGTAGTTGATCGGCTGCACATAAATATCAAAGCGCTCTAACAACTCGTCGGTGATCTTCTTGCACAGCTTTGGGTCACCAACCATCAGCGGCACGATATGAGTCTCTGAACACGGCATCACCGGCAAATGAGCGTCAATCAGCATCTTTTTCAACGTGGCCGCCTGGCGTTGATGCCGCATGCGTTCCAGCTGGGATGCCTTCAAATGGCGAATTGATGCAAGCGCCCCAGCGGCCAAGGCGGGCGGCAAGGAGGTCGTGAAAATAAAGCTTGAGGCATGGCTGCGGATGAAGTCGCAGAGAGCATGGCTCGCGGCGATATACCCGCCCATCACGCCAAAGGCCTTGCCCAAGGTGCCTTCGATAATATCAAGGCGGTCCATCAAACCTTCGCGCTCGGCAATTCCGCCACCACGGGGGCCATACATGCCAACCGCGTGTACCTCGTCCAAATAGGTCAGCGCGTTGTATCTGGCGGCGAGGTCGCAAATCTCAGCGATCGGTGCGATGTCGCCATCCATAGAATACACGCTTTCAAACGCGATGATCTTGGGTCGGCTTGGGTCGGTTGCTTTTAATAACGCTTCCAGATGACCCAAATCATTGTGGCGGAAGATGCGTTTTTCAGCGCCTGACTGCCGGATACCTTGGATCATGGAGGCGTGATTGTTGGCATCAGAGAAAATGACACAATCGGGCAGGTGGCGGCCCAAGGTCGAAAGTGTCGCCTCGTTTGAGATATAACCAGAGGTAAATAACAGCGCGTCTTCTTTGCCGTGCAGGTCGGCGAGCTCTTCTTCCAGCATGTTGTGGTAGCGCGTGGTGCCGCTGATATTGCGGGTACCACCGGCGCCGGCGCCGGCCTCGTCAATCGCTTGTTTCATGGCGTTCGTCACCGAGGGGTGCTGGCCCATACCCAGGTAATCATTCGAGCACCAGATCGTCACCTGGCGTTCAGCGCCTTGGTCATCACGGTAGGTGGCCCGGGGGAAATCACCGGCATGGCGACGCAAATCAGCAAACACACGATAGCGACCCTCTTGCTTAAGAGCGCCGAGGCCTTTGCTAAAAAACGATTGGTAATCCATCAATGCCGCCACTGTTATCGGTCGGAGAAGCTGAAAATATTCGGCTTTTCCCTACTTTAGAACCTGTCTAGCACAACCGAACTTAATTAGAATATCTCTAATTCACAGCGCGCGGATTGACGCGGATCAATTTTTTGATGGTTTGCTGGGCTTGGCAGATTGTCGCGTGTTTTCAACGCCCAAGCCACTCAAGGCTATTGTGCCCATATGCGGTACTGACGGGCGCTTAAATCATAGTCCAAAACCCGGTGGTTGTTGGTGTCGACCACCAGAACCCGGTTATCCCCATCGGCCCAGATACCGGCGGGTTCATTGAGCGGACCACAGGTGCCATCGGCGCATTG
>JBCCBF010000196.1:0-5447 GCA_039814445.1 Pseudomonadota bacterium | reverse complement strand
GAAGCCCTGGCCGCCGCCTCGGCACGGTTGGATGAAGCCGTGTCCGATAATGAACGGCAGATCGACGCCGCGCGCCGTGGCACCAACGCGATTATCGACACAATCATTGAAGCCGCCCGGAAATCAGTGGCGCCAAACGATGCCTATACCGAAGAGGCCGAGGTCAAAAGCCCCAAACCAACCCAAGCCTCCCCCGTCAGTGTTGACGAAGAGCTGTAAGTAATACCGGTCTTACCCGGTGATCAGGCCAGCCGTCGCGCTGGCCTTTTCTTTGCCTGAACGATGCGCTTATTGCCGGCCCCGTTAGCGGCGCCCAGTGTCCATAGTGACAACGTAGTTGCCGTCACAACTAGCATTTGTGTCCCTGATGCTGGGCCAGAGAGGCAAACTGGCCCGAACTTTGCAAAACATCCCGTAGAAGCCTGTCATCATAGGGATGGCGCGTGTTTTTTACCGAGGTTTGGTCATGCAGGCACTGCTAGATTTGATGAGCATCATCGGCAATCCGGATGTGAAATCCGCGAAGGCCATGACCGGTTCTGCTGGATCGGAAGCCGAGGCCGTCGCTGCGGTTGATGACTTTATCAACCTGCTTGAACAACGGTTAGGGGAACTGGCTGCCGAGGAAAATGGCGAGGCGGTTTTAAACCTCAGTGATTTAGAGCTAAGCCCAGAAAGCCTCGGGGAAATTAATACCGCCCTGGCAGAAACTGACCTGGCGCTTGATGACAATCTGTCGTTCCGTACCGTCAGCGGTGAAACCCCCATCACCATCGGCCCGGCCACCCCACCCTCGCCCATTGCCTTTAACAACTTGCTTGAGGCCATCGGCCGTGAGCCCATCGATCTACAAGGCCTAGATGCAGAGATGCTGCAAATGGTCGATGCCCAGCAATTGGCCGAGGATTTAGCCGCGCTGAAAACCCTGTTTGCTGCTGTGACGACCCGTGAGGGTGACGCCCTGACCGAGGAAGAGTTACTGGCCATTTTGCAATCCGAGCTGTCTGAGGGTGACCCGCTAGATGGCGGCCTTACCACCGATGGTGAGGCTGGGCTGGCGCTTGATAATGGCGGCCTGACCGAGACGGATGGTGAGAGTGCCGAGGATGTGACAGCCGCTGGCCTGGCCGCCCAATCCGTGACCGGTGATGGCGAAGACGTTGATGTGGAATTGGTCGCGCAACGCCAGCAGCGTTACGAACAGCGCTTGCTCGATCGCCTTGAAGCCCGTGATGCTCGCTTGGCGGCCACCGAGGAAGGTCAGGATGCTGACGGTGATGATGGTCTCAACGCCGTCGCCGTGCCCGCGAGCTTGGCCACCGGTAGTGGCGCGAATACCGGCACCACCGGCCCCATCAATTTAACCGCCGCTGCGCAATTAGCCTCCTTTGACGGCGCCAACCCGCAAAACCGTGGGGATGGCCAGGCCGGTGGCCGCAACGGCGGGAATAGTGGTTTTGGTGCCCTGTTTGGCGATGATAGCCAAGCGCCCAACAGCACCATGGCCGCCCAAACCAACAGCAGCCAACCCAATTTTCAAGCCATGATGGCCAGCACCAACGCGGCTAAAGCACCGATGAGCCCGGCGACCATGCAGGTGAGCCTAATGGTACGCAACGCAGCCGCCCAGGGGCAAACCCAGTTACAAATCCAATTAAAGCCGGCCTCCCTTGGTATGGTTGATGTGAAGCTCTCTTTTGAGAATGACGGGTCGGTGCGCGGTACCTTGATCGTTGATCGCCCTGAAACCCTTGAGATGCTGCGCAATGACAGCCGTACGCTGGAGCGCGCCTTACAGGATGCCGGGCTGAAGCTTGAGAGTGGCGGGCTTGAGTTTTCCTTACGCGATGGCGGCGATGCCCAGGATAAGGCGCAGGATATGGCCGATGGTAAGGCCAGCGCCGGTGCCGATGCAATCGACGGTGATGATGGTGATGACGCCATCGATATCGCCAGCCAACAACTTGATATTATTACAGAAGACCAGGTGGATGTGAGGGTCTAACGCCAAGACCGTTATGACCTTTGATCATGGAGCAATAAATTATGTCTGATCCCATTACCCTCGTACCGAACCAGGTGGTGAACACCAGCCAAAGCGGTCAAATCTTTAGCCAGGCGGATGAAGACACGTCGCAATTGGCCCAGGATTTTGATGACTTCTTGCAGCTACTGACCACCCAGTTGCAGAACCAAGACCCCTTGGACCCGACCGATACGGAAACCTTTACCGACCAAATCACCCAGTTCAACCAGGTTGAGCAGCAGATTGGTACCAACGCAAAATTAGATCAGCTGATTGCCGCAACCCAGGGCAGCTCCTTGCAACAAGCGCTAGGTTATGTGGGGCTGGATGTGAGCTATGAGGGCCAAGAATTCTTTAGCAATGGTGATGGCTCGATCAACCGCTTTATCTACGATTTAAGTGACGAGGTTGAGGGCTTGACCCTGCGGGTAGTCAATGAAGATGGCGATACGGTCTACACCGAAAAAGCCAGCTCTCTTCCCGGCTTAAACATCATTGAATGGGACGGTGTTGGTGATGACGGCACCGTACAACCTTCAGGCAATTACACCATCCAATTGGACGTCGTACCGATTGACCCAACCGAGCCGGTATCGGTTGAGCTGGGGGTTAGCAGCCGGGTAACCGGTGTTGAGACCCGGTCCGGTGAAATTTTCCTCGCCATGGGTGATGTGGTGATCCCGCTTGCCCAAGTGTTCTCAGCCGAATTACCCACCCTCGCCTCGGCCATAACTGGTGATGGCAGCAGTGCTGGTACGGGCGATGGCAGCGGCGATGATACCACAAGCGGTGGTGGGGCATAATTTGCCGTCCATAACTGGCACAGTTTTTGAATAGTTACCTCTAGCTAGATTTACGGAGGAAGCGATGAGCGTTTTCGGTTCTATTTTTACAGGTGTCTCCGGGTTGAATGCCCAGAGCCAATCCTTGACGGTTATTTCCAATAATATCGCCAACAACCAGACCCCTGGTTTTAAGCGGGCGATTGCCAGCTTTGCGAATTTGGTGACCGGGTCAGACACAAACTCGATCCTCCAGCCTGGTGGTGTGCGTGCGGGTACTTTAGGCACCCAAAACCTCCAGGGTTTGTTGCAGTCCACGGGCCGTGAAGAAGATCTCGCTATCCTCGGCGATGGTCTCTTCGTGGTGGGCCAGAATGAGAATAACCAAATTCAGTTTCCCTTCTATACCCGTGCGGGCCGTTTTGAAGAGAACGAGCGGGGCTTCTTGCAAACCCCAGCCGAATTGGGCAGCCAGATCCTCTACGGTTGGCGCTTGGATGAAAATGGTGACATCCCCACCAATTTCGATAACGTCTCAAGCCTTGAGCCGGTAAACCTGAACTTCCTGCCAGGCTTTAACCAGCAAACCACTACGATTGATCCAGCGATCAACCTGAACGCCGCTCAGCCTTTGAGTGGTGTAAACAATCCCACCGGGAATACATTTGAGTCTGACTTTACCCGGATCATCACGGTGTTTGATAGTTTGGGTGAACCCCAAGAGATTACCCTGGAGCTGGCGAAATCACTGCCGCCAAACCGCGGTAATTACATCAGTGATCTGTCTGACTTGACCTTGGAAACCGAACTAAACCCTGGTGGTGCCGCCCTCGGCCCACCGGATGTGACCTTGGCCATCGATATTGATGGTACGGTCAGCACGGTGACTATCGATGGTGCCACCACAAGTTTGACGGTTGGTGAGTTGATCGATCGTATCAACGCAGCCTTGCCCGATGGTACGGCGGCCGGTGCCGGCTCAGCCACCCTGAGTGACACAGGCCAGCTGGTCATTGTCGCCACCAACGAAGCTGGCGGTGCCACCGTGAACAGCGTGACCTCAGCCGGTGCGGGTGCAACCACCCTGTTTGCCTTGGTTGATACCGGTCTTGATGGGCCGGGTGCCACAGCGGCTGCCAACTTGAACGCGCCTATCCAGGCTGTTTATGATGAAACAGTCGCGGCTGGTACCTTGAATCCCGCTAACGCGGTAGGTACCTTCCCGCCCCTAGCGAGCACGTCAGCGGCAGCCAATGAGTTTGGTTGGTGGCAGGTGCGTATCTCTGCCGGTGACCAAGTCAATGATAGTGGTAGCATCGGTTACATCAACTTTAACGCTGATGGTTCGATCAACCACCGGGCTAACGCCAATGGCAACATTGCGATCTCCTTGTCCGGGATCAACTTTAACAATGGTTCATCTGCCCAGGCGATTGAGTTCGGTTTGGACAGGCTTACCCAGTTAAACTCGCAGTTCCTGACCACAGATATTGATCAGAACGGCTCATCCTTCGGGGTTCGTCGGGACTTCAACATCGATAATGAAGGCGTTGTGAACGTAGTCTTCTCAAACGATGAGATTGTGCCGCTGTACAAGATTGCGATCGCTGATTTCCCGAATGTAAACGGGCTGAACCAAGAGAGCTTAAACGTGCTCACCTCATCAAACGAAAGTGGTGAAGTGATCCTGCGGGAAGCCAATCTGAACGGTAGTGGTGCCGTGTTCAGTGGGTCGTTTGAGCAATCGAACGTTGATCTGGCTGATGAGTTCTCTCGCCTGATCATCACCCAGCGGGCCTATTCTGCGAACACCAAGGTGATCAACACCGCTGATCAGATGTTGGCTGAACTACTCAACATCCGATAATTCTTACAGCCCCAACACTGACGAAAAAGGCCCAGGAAACTGGGCCTTTTTTAATGAACGATTTGTAAATGGTTTAAGCCTGGATCAAATGATCGGGTTCAAGCCCGCGACTGCGCATGGCGTTGCGCGTATCAACAATCAATGGCGCGGCGGTGGCCACCTGTTGGTAATCAATCTGGTCGTGATCGGTACAGATCAACACCGCATCACAGCTCTCTAGGCCTTGGGTCAAATCAACTGATTGCATCCCTTCCAGCGATGGGAAGTGGCGGAAGGTGTTGAGCTGGGGCACATAAGGATCGTGATAAAGGACGTTCACACCACGCTTTTGTAACAGATCCAGTAGCTTCAAGGCCGGGCTTTCGCGGGTGTCGCCAATATTCTTCTTATACGAAGCGCCAAGCACCAAAACTGTCGCCCCGCGCAAGACGCGGTTTTGTTCTTGTTCCATCGCCAAGGCAAGCTGTTCGATGACAAAATACGGCATGCCTGTGTTGATCTCACCCGCCAGCTCAATGAACCGCGGCGACATATCAAACTCTTTCGCCTTATAGGTCAGATAGAACGGGTCGATGGGAATACAGTGCCCCCCCAAGCCTGGGCCGGGATAGAATGGCATATACCCAAAAGGCTTACTTTTCGCACCATTGATCACCTCCCAGACATCAATCCCCATGCGTTGATAGATGGCCTTCAATTCATTGATCAGGGCGATATTAACGCTGCGGAAGATATTCTCGGTCAGTTTCACGGCTTCAGCGGCCCGGCTGCT
>JBCCBF010000404.1:0-2137 GCA_039814445.1 Pseudomonadota bacterium | reverse complement strand
TCCACATCCTCGGCAAAGGCGCTGTCGGTGGCGCAGATCTCTTCGATCTTACGTACCGCATGCATCACCGTGGTGTGGTCACGACCGCCGAACTTCCGGCCGATCTCGGGCAAGGACCGAGAGGTCAGTTGCTTGGCGAGATACATGGCCACCTGGCGCGGGCGTGCCACAGCGCGGGCCCGGCGGGCGGAATGCATGTCAGCGACACGGATATTGTAGTGCTCAGCCACCCGGCGTTGGATTTCATCAATGGTCACCCGGCGATCAGACGCGCGGAGCAAATCTTGCAGCACGTCTTGCACCGTATCCAGGGTGATCGACCGGCCGACCAGATCGGCATGGGCCACCAGACGGTTGAGCGCGCCCTCTAACTCACGGACGTTGGAGGTGATTTTATGGGCGAGGAATTCGGTCACCTTCTGCGGCACCTCAACCTTTAGCTGCTCGGCCTTGGCTTGCAGGATGCCCAGGCGCAGTTCATAGCTGGTGGGGTGAATATCAGCGACCAGGCCCCAGCCGAGACGCGAGCGTAGACGCTCTTCCAAGCCTTCGAGGTTCGACGGGCTTTTGTCGGCGGAGATAATGATCTGGCGGTTCTGGTCCACCAGTGCGTTGAAGGTATGGAAGAACTCTTCCTGGGTGCTTTCCTTACCGCTGATGAATTGCACATCATCGATCATCAGCACGTCCACGCTACGGAACTGCTCTTTAAAGGCCATGGTATCTTTAAAGCGCAGGGCGCGGATGAATTGGTACATGAACTTCTCAGCGCTGAGATACAGCACCTTGCGTTCTGGCGTCTTTTGGCGGATCGCCCAACCGATGGCGTGCATCAAATGGGTTTTACCAAGGCCGACGCCACCATAAAGGAACAGCGGGTTAAACGGCACTTCATCGCTTTCAGCGACCCGGCGGGCGGCGGCATGGGCGAGTTCGTTCGGCTTGCCCACCACAAAATTCTCAAAAGTAAAGCGCGGGTCCAGCTGGGCGGTGAGACTATCGCTGTTTAACCCATCAGACAGGTCGCCGCTGGAGAAGTTACCGGCGTCTTCGGCGCCGCCAATGCGGCCTTTGAATTTCACCGGGCGGGTGCGTTCCACCGGCTCGGTTGGTTTCAGCAATTCTGGCGGCGGCGGCGGGGCAGCATTGACAGCTTCGGCCAGGGTGGCGGCGGCGTTAGGGGAGATGATGATCTCAACCTTAAGCACATTGGCGTCTTCAGCTGACCAAAGCTGACGGATGCGGTCCACATAATGGCGGTTCACCCAATCGCGCATAAACCGGGTGGGGACGGCCAACATCACCTCGGTATCCACCTGCCCTGTGGGGACCAATGGTTTGACCCAATTATTATAGGCATTATCGCCAATCTCGACCCGTAAACGTTCTTGCACATTCTGCCATTGATGATGCAGGCGGTGCAGGATCGGATTAATGGCCTGCCCTTCTTGACGGGTATCAGCGCTGGCATCAGCGGCTGCCTCATCTTTTGTGTGTTCGTAAGGGGCGGCGGGGATGTGGGGAGCGTTTTGGGCAGCGATCATGATGGGTTTATCTCTGGGTCATATAAAGCTGATATTAGCGCTGGGGTTCGGCGGCCGTTATGCCATGACAGGCGGCAATACAGCGTCAATTGGGGGAACCAAACCAGCCAACACGGGGGGCGTGGTGATCTTACATGGCCGCGGGGGACACGGCATAAGACCAGCCATCGGTTTGTGACCCCATGGCGGGGCGCACTGGCCAATGACAGACCGTTAAACGGCCTTAAAAAACATTAAAAAGAGGTAATCGTTGTATGGCCAGCTTGGCAGAATGGCCTGAGGTGTATGAAGCGCTACGGGTCGTCTTCGATAGGCGATTTTGTAACAATTCATACAACGACATGATCATTCCCCTTAATTGGCACAAAGTAACCGATAGGTAATAATAGATAGCATACACAATCGATCTAACTAAAATAAGTTAGAGTTGCGCAGGTACTTATTACATTCACCCTTCGTTACGCACGAAGCGCTGGATCCGCTCGATCACCGCCCCGGCGCGCAGGGCCTGCTTGCTCAGCTTGCCCAGCGCTTCCGTCAGTTTGTCCCGGTCGAGCGTCTCCCGCTCCAGCAGGCGCTGACAAGCCTGGGAG
>JBCCBF010000212.1:0-5138 GCA_039814445.1 Pseudomonadota bacterium | reverse complement strand
GTACCCGTACTACCATACCAGTAGCACATTTTGTAGGTCACCTCGTTGCGATACAGCGGACGGATCAGTTTTACAAACCGCGATGCCTCACCACCTCGGGTCATATTGCTTAGGCAAAGGGCATTGTTGTTGAGCGCCTTAGCCCGAGCATTTCGATTTGGCTGAGATTGTCGATGAGGTTGTGCCCTATGGCAGCATCATGGCTGGTGATTGGCACCAAACCGCTCCATGGCGGCGTCGGAAACAGGCTGTGACGGCGGATGAAAGCCCTGGCTAAGACATAAAAAAACCCGCCTGGTGCAGGCGGGTTTTTCTTATCGTTAAATCGGATGCGTACCGATCAGATGCGTGAGGACCCGATAGGGTTTTACGCTTCTTCGGTCTCTTTCACGTTTTCTTCGACCTCTGACATCAGCTGGGCCACGGCCGATGCCTTGGCTGGGCGGCCACGACGACGTGGTTTTGTTTCCGCGTCTTCCTTGTCTGCGTCGGCCTTCTCGCCATCATCAGCGCCAGCATCCGCTTCGGCTTCTTGGGCGGTGTCATCTTGGTCATCCTGGCTGTCATCAGCATCGTTACGCCCACGGCGGCGATTACTGGTGCGCCCACGGCCGCGACCGCGCCCGCGACCCCGACCATTGTCGTCGTTACCATCCCCATCATCTTGGGCTAGGCTATCATCGGTCTCCGCACCCTCTTCGATAATGGTCTCTTCGGGCTTATCGCCACCGTCTGTAGCAACCGCTGAATCCGATTGATCCCGATCCTGGCGCTGACGATTATTCCGGCGTTGCTCGTTTTCGGCCTGTTGTTTGGCCTGGTCTTCATTCGCGGCTGCGTGGATGCGGTAGTAGTGCTCGGCGTGCTGGTAGAAGCTTTCCGCGGCAATCCGATCACCAGAGGACGCGGCATCACGGGCAGCGGCCATGTATTTTTCATAGACCTGTTGGGCAGAGCCACGGATTTTCCCTTCGGGTCCGTTACTATCATATACCTGATGGCGGTTGTTCGATTGGCGGCGGTTATTGTTGTTATTACCGCGGCCCCGGGACCGTCTCGGATGTTGCCTCATAAACCGTAACTTTCGTCTTGTTCGTTAAGGTGATGGTGGTGTGGCCGTTATCGTGGCTACGTGGCTGTGATGTGCCATCCAAGACGGACATCACGGCTCAATTATAAAGTCAGGGGTCTGTTACCTGCATTATCCACTAGGAATGTTATCAAGGTGTTAGGCGAGGGCTAGCCCATCAGCAACACCAACAAATCTCATCTTTCACAGACCGTAAACCGGCTGTGTGATTCTACGCTTGTCGTACTCAGGTGAGTGGCTTGCCCCATATCACGTGGGGCGCAAGCGGCTCATTAACCGATACAGCGTCTCAATATGTGTGCCTTCTAATCAGTTATGGCGCAAAATTCTAGTCCTTTTGTCCCCATGCGCCGCATGACTGATCACTTACCGATAGCTTAGACGGTTGGATGGTACTGTCAAACCGGTTTTTCCCTATTATTGCTGGCGAACGAGCACACAACGGGGGTGCTGCGCCAAATCGGCGAGCGGTGGGTTAGCCTTGAGCCCCGCGGCGTTGAACAAGTGTGGTACGCTTATCCCTTGGTCAAAGCCGATTTCTAAGGCGGCCAAACCATGGGGCGCCAGATGCTTTTGCAGCACGGGCACTAACGCACGGTAGGCATCAAGCCCATCCTCGCCTCCATCAAGGGCCGGTAGCGGGTCATGATCCCGCACCTCGGGTGACAGCTGATCGATCAAGGCGCGTGAGATATAAGGAGGGTTCGACACGATCACGTCAAACTGCTCATCGGGCGCGAGTGCTTCTGCCCAATCGCTGATGAGAAATTCTACCCGGTCCGTGAGGGTCAAATCCTCAGCGTTCATATCGGCTTGGTCTAAGGCATCGGGGTTGATATCGATGCCGACCCCGGTGGCGGCTGGTAATTCGCTTAACAAGGCCAGCAGGATGCAACCGGTGCCGGTACCAAAATCAGCAATCTTTAGCGGCGTATCAATCGGCAGGTTACGGTCATGGGCTAGGTTGGATAGCACCGCTTCGACTAGTATTTCCGTATCAGGCCTGGGCTCCAAGGTGGCCTCAGACAGGCCAAAAGGCAGGCCCCAGAACTCACGCTCACCGATAATTCTCGCCACCGGCTCACGGGCCGCCCGCCGGGCGATAAGCGGGGCGATATCAGCACGTTCCTGGTCGGTGAGCCGCCGTTCACCTTGCAAGAAAAGATCCGTTCTATTCAGGTCTAGGGCATGGGCGATCAACAGGCGCGCATCGCCCCTGGCCGCTGGTATGCCCGCGGCTTTTAACTGGTCTGTCGCCTGGCGCAGGGTGCCTTCAAGCTGATCATCATCCATGGGCTTGGCGGGCGCAAAGGTCCGCGGGTCAACCTTAGGGTCTGGGGCTTGATCGGCCATGGGATGCTCGTGTTTGTCGCTAATACTGTATCAGGTGGCAGCAGCCAGCCGCTCGGCCTGGTCGTGGGTGATCAACTCATTGATCGCCTCATCCAAACCATCACCAGCCATAATCTGATCGATCTTATACAAGGTCAAATTGATCCGGTGATCCGTGACCCGTCCCTGTGGGAAATTATAGGTTCGTATGCGTTCTGACCGGTCGCCGGACCCAACCTGGCTTTTACGGTCAGCGGCGCGTTCTGCTGCGGCCCGTTCGCGTTCCACATCATAGAGCTTAGCCCGCAGCATTTTCATGGCTTTATCACGGTTTTTGTGTTGTGAGCGCTCTTGCTGACAGGCCACTACCACCCCGGTGGGTTCGTGGGTAATCCGCACCGCGCTGTCGGTGGTGTTCACATGTTGACCCCCGGCACCGGAGGCACGAAAGGTGTCGATGCGTAAATCGCCCTCATCGATGTGAATATCCACATCCTCGGCCTGGGGTAGCACGGCGACTGTGGCGGCCGAGGTATGGATTCGGCCACCGGTCTCGGTTTTTGGGACTCGTTGTACCCGGTGCACGCCGCTCTCATATTTCAACCGGGCAAACACACCCGAGCCATTGATTTCAGCCACACCCTCTTTGATCCCACCGATCTCGGTTTCGCTCACATCAATCAGCTGGAATGACCAGCCATGGAGCTGGGCATAGCGTTGATACATGGCCAGCAATTCAGCGGCAAACAGGGCGGCTTCTTCACCGCCGGTGCCTGGGCGTATCTCCAGGATCGCGCTGCGTTCATCGGCGGCATCCTTGGGTAACAGCGCGAGACGGATGCTGTGTTCCAGATCAGGAGTCTTTTCCTTGATCGCTTGTATGTCATCCTGAGCCATTTTGCGCATGTCAGCGTCGAGGCCATCTTCTGCCAACAGCTCTTCTAAATCGTTTAATTCAGATCGCGCTTCACCCAGGGCGTTAATGCTCTCGACCACAGGGTCCAGATCCGCCAGCTCACGCGACAGCTTGGCGATATCATCGCCGGTAATATCCGGGGCAGAGAGCAGGGACTGTAATTCGCGGTGGCGACTTAGGACCTGCTGAAAACGTTCATCCAGCATCAGGTTTGATCACAATTGGTCAGAAAAAGAGAAAAGTAAGACAGACAAAAACACAGACATGGATAGGGCGCGCGAAGGAGATCGCTAACGCCCCGTCTGCTTGATCCCATCCGCGTCCAGGGGAATATCACGGATTACCGCCCCATCATTACCGGGGATATGCTCCGTGCCATCAGGCAAGAGTGCGCGCACAGCCCCGGCATCGCCCAAGGTCATCAACAAGCCGTCACGGTTGGGCACGTGATAGGTGTCATTGGCATGGAGGACTCGGGTCAGGATAATCCGGTCATCATTATTAGAATCCCTCACTTGAACCCAGACATCCCGGGTCGCCACAATGCTCAACCGGGCGTCGGCTGCATTGGTGCCAAAGCTTTGGGCTGGCTTGTCCAGGGTTACACCGGGTTGCGGGGTGGGGTCGGTCACGATTGGCTCTGGCGCCACTTCGCGTTCCGGGGTGCCATTGGCGATAATTGGCGTTGCCAAGAGGGGGGCTGGTGTTTCGGTTGGCAGGTCGATTTCGGGCGCGGGATAATCCGGCACATAGGCTTGTAAGCGTTCGGGTAGCGCGGGAATGTCGAGCTCAATGGCCTGGTCTTGATTGACGTAAAAAATCGCCGCTCCCAGGGGTAGGCTCAAGATCACAAGCCCGATGGCAATCGAGGCGACGCCCGGCAGCCGGCGTTCTAATGTCGGGGTGGGAAAGCTGTATTCTGCCTTTTTCGTCAGCGCTTCGGCCTCTTGCCGCCATTGCTTTTCTAACGCTTCGGCATCAAGCTTCAGATAGCTCGCATAGGACCGCACAAAGCCAATGGTATAAATGCCGCCCGGCAACTGATCATGGGCGTCATTCTCCAGGGCTTCCAGCAACGCGCGCCGGATGCGAATGGTGTCGGCAATCGCGTCAAGCTCTTCACCCTGGGCATTGCGCGCCCGTGCCAAAATCGTCCCGACACTATCAAGTTTTAGTGCCGGTTCCGCCTCATCATGCGGGCCGTCAGGGGCCGGATCAGTATGGGGGTCGCTTTTGTTACTCACCATGGGCTAGTCGTTAGCACCTTAACGGTTATTTTTCATCAACATATTATGGCCCGATCGGGGCGTAAAGCATGGTGTCATTGTCCCAAGGCTAGACCGCTTAGATCTCGTCGGTCAGGGGCAGATGATGATCCCGGGCAAAGGCCCGGAGCTTCGGTCTCAGGCTTGGGTTTGCGCTATCAAGCAGTGGGATGAGGTAGCGGCTAACGGCCGAGATATCCAGGGATCGGATCAGCATTTTGATGCTTGCCACGTTAAATGGTGAGATCGACAGCGACCGAAAACCAAGCGCCATCAGGGCGATGGCTTCTAACGGGCGGCTGGCCATTTCACCACACAGGCTGATGGGCAAATGATGAGCATCACAATCCTGTCGAAGTCGGTAGAGCGCTTTGAGAAAGGCTGGGTTTAAATTGTCATAGCGTTGGGCTAAGCGCTGATCGGTGCGGTCGACGGCAAAGAAATACTGCAACATGTCGTTGGACCCGATCGACACAAAATCCACCAACGGTGCCAAGGCGGGTATCTGGTATAGGGTGGCTGGCACTTCCAGCAT
>JBCCBF010000376.1:0-2426 GCA_039814445.1 Pseudomonadota bacterium | reverse complement strand
GCAAGCCATGGAACGAGCTGATGATGACCTCAGGTTCCCAGCCCAAACCATCGATATGCGCGGTGAGGCTGTCGGCAATCGCATCGATGTAAACCGGGTCATCATGATAGGGCGGCAAGGTACGGATAGCTGGCTGCCAGCGCATTTCTTTGAGCGCGTCGAATGCTTTATCATAGGCCGTAGCCGTAGTTGGGGCGGCATATTGCGGATAAAGCGCCATAAGCAAAATCCGATCACAGCCCTGGTTCTTCAAGGCTTCTAAACGGCTCTTGATCGACGGGTTGCCATAACGCATACCCCAATCCACCACCACATTATCGCCCAAAACCTTGAGCCGAGCGGCCAAAGCTTCGGTCTGTTCGCGCGTAATCCGGCGCAAGGGGCTTTCATTGGTTTCTTGATCCCAGATCGAGGCATAAGCCTCGCCGCTTTTCTTCGGCCGGGTGGTCAGGATGAACAAGTTCAAGATCGGTGTCCAAATGACCTTCGGCACCTCAATGACCCGTGGATCGCTCAAAAACTCTTTGAGATACCGGCGCATCGGCCAAAAGCTGGTATCATCCGGCGTGCCCAAATTAAGCAGTAAAACCCCGGTTTTGGGCCCTGGCACAGGGGGATGATCACCTTCAATCACATAGGTGCGCAGATGCGGGTCGGTCATGACTTAATCCATCAGGAGAAACAATGATTATCGTTAATATGGGTTTGTGGCTTGAAAAGCCAATCGCTGACGCTCTTTGACATCGCAAGCCTACATCAACCCGAGCGCGCGTAATTCTGCGATCATTTCGGGCGGTAGATCGTCGCCTTTGCCAGTATCGAGCGCGGTCATGTCAGCCGGTGCGTCTTTGGGTTCCAGATAACGCCAGCCCTGCATATGCTTACGAGCCACCGCCTGTAAGGGCACCAATTCTGGATCCATGATGATCCGGCAATAGGTTTTGCCCTCTTCTCCCTCCTCCACCGGCAAGTCGAGGATTGCCTGGCGGATGCATAATGAGCGTTGGATGATCCAATAAAGCGAGCCCTGGGCGTGGATGATCTCGCTGGCCCGCACGGGCTTGCGCCGGGTCATCGCCCAGGTCGCGTCTTGCCCCTCATGGGTGAACCGACGGCGGGTCTGCACCTGGCGCAGATGTTCGACCGATTGGATACCAACAGCGGTTCTGAGAATATTGACGGGCATATTGCGATAATGGTGAGGCGTGACGCATGGTTATGGTTCGGTTCTAGTGGCCAGCATGGCGCGGGTCACCCTTGATCCATTAGATCGGTCGATAACCCGGCAAATCCAGTGGCCGATATCCACAAGTTTGGCTAAATCCACCCCAAACTCAAAGCCCATATCACTGAGCATATAGACCACATCCTCGGTGGGCACATTCCCCCCGGCACCGGGGGCATAAGGGCACCCGCCCAAGCCCGCGACGGATGAGTCAAAGACCCGAATCCCATCTTCCAGACTGGCCAGAATATTCGACAGCGCTTGACCATAGGTATCGTGGTAATGGCCGGCTAGGGTGATCTCATCGCCCACGGCGGATCGAACGGTTTTTAACATGGGGCGGATCGTGCCCGGGGTGCCCACACCAATGGTGTCGCCCAGGGATAATTCACGGATCCCCATGCCAACGAGATGTTCGGCCACGGCGGCCACGGCTTTGGTCGGGATCGCCCCTTCATACGGGCAACCAATCACGCAGGAAATATACGCCCGTACGGCGATACCAGCCTCTTGGGCCGCGGCTACCACCGGTTGCACCCGCTCATAGCTTTTTGCGATCGAACAATTGATATTGCGCTGGGAGAATGTTTCCGAGGCAGACAGAAAGATGGCGATGGTTTTCAAGTTCGCGCGCTGGGCGGCTTCTAGCCCGCGCAAATTGGGGACCAAGGCGGGATAATCGACACTGGGATCACGGGTGATGCCGGCAAACACCTCGTCGCTACCCGCCATCTGGGGCACCCATTTCGGCGAGACAAAAGCCCCCGCCTCAATCACCGGCAAGCCAGCATCGGTAAGCCGGTCCACCAACTCGACTTTAATCGCGGTCGAGACAGGTTTCGGCTCATTCTGCAACCCATCACGCGGGCCGACTTCCACCAGGGTTATGCGGTCACTCATCATGTGGCTATAGCAGACAAAACAAACCGGCCGCCACAAGACTTGTGACGGCCGGTCAGGTTTATACGAAGCATAGGTGGCTTAGAGGCCTGGGGTGCGGGCCGCTTTGATTAAGCGCGGCTCATCACCGGCCTTCTTGGCCGCAATCGGCATGCCATCATCATTGGCCGGACCACCGCGGCCATTACGGCCCCGCCGGTTCGGGAACTGATAGGTGTTGCCCTTATCGTTATCATCACTGCGACGCTTGCCATCCAGACGGCGCTCTAGGTGATCCAGACGTTCTTGCACTTCGGCCGTG
>JBCCBF010000085.1:0-9338 GCA_039814445.1 Pseudomonadota bacterium | reverse complement strand
TACCCAACCCACCGGACCTTCTCAGCCCCCCAACGGATCTATGATGCGACCGCGGCCAATGCCGATAGCGCGTCATTAACCGATGGCGGTAACGGCGTGGCCGGTGCCAGTGTTGGCTACCCCTTCCCCGTGGCTGAAAACGGCCTGGAAGCGATTTGGAACCACCTGCTGCGGTTCCGCGGCGTTGATTTTGAGCGTCGTGTGGGTCAAGCCAACCCGACCTCAGGCGGTGCCTACACCATGATCTTCATCGAAGAGAAGGTGTTCTTCCCCTACCATAAAGAGGGCGGCAATGGCGGCAGCAATGAGCTGGGCTATTTCCTACAGGAAGTGGTGGCCCCAGCCCGTCTCGCCGGTGAAATCCTATTAGTCCACGAAACCATCGACCAGGTTGAAGGCCCACGCCAAGCCTGGACCTATAACCCCGGTCAGCGCCGCGTGCGTCGTGCCCCTAACGTGGCGTATGACAATCCCGGCACGGCTTCCGATGGCCTGCGCACCACCGATAATTTCGACATGTTTAGCGGGTCACCAAACCGCTATGACTGGAACCTTGTCGGTCGTAAGGAAATGCTGGTGCCTTATAACGCCTATGCATTGCACGCCCCCGGGATCGATTACGACGATATCATCCTTGCGGGTCACTTGAACCCAGATCACCTGCGTTATGAAAAGCACCGGGTGTATGTGGTCGAAGCAACCGTCAAAGATGGCATCTCGAACATTTATTCACGCCGTACCTTCTATATCGATGAGGACAGCTGGAACATTGTGGCCATCGACCATTACGACAGCCGCGGTGACCTGTGGCGGGTGGCTGAAAGCCATGGCATCAACTATTACGATGTGCCGGTCTACTACAACACGGTTGATGTGTTCTATGACCTGCAATCGGGCCGTTACACCGCGATTGGCTTCAACAACAATGAAGAGATGTTGGAGTTCAACACGGGCCTGTCAGAATCTGACTTCACACCCGATCGCCTGCGTCGCGCGGGTCGTCGATAAGGGAGCGGTCTATTAGACAGCACGGTATTGAGACGCCCATGCGTCCAAGCTCCTTCAAAACCTTCTGCGTGATGGCCGGCCTAGCTCTACTAGGCTGGCCATTCGCCGCTTTGGGCCCTACCAATGCCGCAGCGCAAGATAATAATGCTGCGCCTGCACCGATAACGGTGCCTAGCTCGTCACCAACATCGACGCCTGGGTCACTGTCTGGGGGAGAGCCCGCGTTCATGGCACCGCTGGCGAGCCAGGCGTTGATCCTGGATGCTATTTTTCACGATGACATGATCATCGCCGTGGGTGATCGCGGCCATATCCTGCGGTCCCGTGATCAAGGGCAAAGCTGGGAACAAAGCCCCGTGCCTGTGTCGATCCCGCTGACCGCCATCAACAAAGCCGCCCAAGACCGCCTGATAGTGGCGGGCCATGACGCGGTGATCATGGTGAGTGATGACCAGGGTGCTAGCTGGGCCATCGTCCACCGGGAGCCCGATTGGGAACAGCCGATCCTTGATCTGTTTTTTATCACCCCAGACCGCGGGCTTGCCCTGGGTGCTTATGGGTTGGTGTTGGAAACCACCGATGGGGGCGCCAGCTGGGCTGAACGCACCCTGTTTGATGGGGATAGCCACCTTTATGCCAGCACGCGCTTGCCCAGCGGTGATCTGTTGATTGCTGGTGAGTTCGGCACCTTGCTGCGCAGCCAAGATGATGGCGAGACCTGGGACGAGCTGGACAGCCCCTATGGTGGCACCTTCTTTGGCATCGCCACACCGACGGTGAGCCAACCCGACGAGCCGCTTTTGGTGTTCGGCCTGCAAGGCAATGTTTTTGCCAGCAACGATAATGGTGACAGTTGGACGCCCATCGCCACCGATATACCCAATGGGCTTTATGATGCCGTTCGTACCGATGATGGTCGAGCCGTGCTGTTGGGCCATGGGGGCATGATCCTGGTGGACCGTGATCCCTCCCCAGGCTTTGACTGGGCGTCAATCATTCGGCCGGCGCGCAAACCACTTGCCGGGGCGCTACCGCTTGAGGATGGTCGATTTCTCATCTATGGCGAGACGGGCGTGGAGATCTTGCGTGTGGAGGCAACCCCATGAGCCACGACCCAGGTCCCGTCATCAAGCCCATCAGAAATTTCGTCTTTGGCAACCGGGCCATTATCCTCACGGTCTTTGCCATCATGACCGTGGTCATGGGCTTTGCCGCCAGCCAGCTGCGGGTTGATGCCAGCTTTGATAAGCGGCTACCGATCACTCACCCCTATATGGACACGTTCCGCGAATATGGCGCGGAATATGGCGGTGCCAACCGGATATTAGTGGCCGTACGGGCCAAAGATGGTGACATGTTCACCCCGGAATTCTTCACCACCCTGAAGAATGTGACCGATGAGGTGTTCAATATCGATGGGGTAGACCCAGCCCGGGTGACCTCGATCTTCACCCCCAATGTTCGGTTCATTGAGATTGTCGAAGATGGCTTTGCTGGCGGCAATGTCATCCCAGCCGATTTCCAACCGACTCAAGAATTCCTCGATATCGTCCGTGAGAACATTCTGAAGTCCGGGCAAGTGGGCCGCCTCGTCGCAACCGATTTCAGCGCGGCGGTGGTCAGCGCCAATTTGGTGGACCGTGATCCGCAAACCGGAGAGCCCGTCGATTTCATTGCCATCGGCCAAGAGCTGGAACGGGTGATCCGTGACCGGTATGAGAATGAGCGCATCGACATCGACATGATTGGCTATACCAAGGTAGTGGCCGATATTGCCGAGGGTGCTT
Source organism: Pseudomonadota bacterium (assembly GCA_039814445.1). GTDB lineage: Bacteria > Pseudomonadota > Alphaproteobacteria > TMED2 > TMED2 > TMED2. The sequence continues at coordinate 6,543 of JBCCBF010000085.1, read as the reverse complement.
ATGGCGTGGCGCTCTTCTTCCTCCTCGCTTTCGGCATCACCACCATTCTGGTGTACAGCTATTGTAAGTCATTCCGGGTCACCATCTTGCCGTTGATCTGCTCGCTCGCCGCGGTGATCTGGCAGCTTGGGTTACTGGCTAGCTTTGGGTATGGCATTGATCCTTTGTCGATCTTGGTGCCGTTTTTTGTCTTTGCCATCGGTGTCAGCCATGGGGTGCAAATGATCAACGCCACCGGGGCCGAGATCATGCGCGGCATTGATGCCCTGATGTCGGCGCAGAATTGCTTTTGCCGCTTATTGGTACCCGGTGCGGTTGCTTTGTTGAGCGACACAATTGGCTTTCTGACCATTCTGTTGATTGATATCCCGATGATCAAAGAGCTGGCGATTGCCGCCAGTATTGGGGTTGCGGTCATCATCATCACCAATCTGCTGATCCTGCCGATCTTGCTCTCTTATGTGACGCGCGGCGAAAAATATGTAGCCAAGCTTGAGCGTGCTGCCGCCTGGAAACGGCCCCTGTGGCACAAGCTCTCTTACGCCGCCACCCCGAAGGTGGGCGCGGTCATCGTGGCCATCACAGCAGTTATTTTTGCGATCGGCTGGCAGGGCAGTAAGGCCCTACAGATCGGTGACCTACAAGCCGGTGTACCAGAGCTGCGCCCTGACAGCCGGTATAATGTGGACACCGAAGAGATCATCAAACGCTTCACCATTGGGGTGGATCTACTGCAAGTGATTGTCGAGGCACCGGAAAATGGCTGCATCGATTATAACGTGATGAACGCCCTCGACCGGTTCGATTGGGCCATGCAAAACGTGGAGGGGGTCCAATCAACAATCTCCCTGGCCAGCGTCATGAAGGTGGTCAATGCCGGGTGGAATGAAGGCCACCCCGCCTGGCAAAACCTGTCACGCAACAGCCAAGTGCTGGTCCGCGCTGTGCGGCCGGTGGAAACCTCCACCGGGCTGCTGAATGCCGAATGCTCGGTGATGCCTGTACTGATTTTCACCGAAGACCACAAAGCGACCACGATTGATCGGATCATCGATGCCATCGATGCCTATGTGGCCGATAACCCCGATGATCCCCTCACCTATCGGTTAGCCACGGGTAATGTGGGCATTATGGCGGCCACCAATGATGTGGTGGAAGCCGCACAAACACCGATCCTCATCTATGTGTATTTGGCGATCATTGTGTTGTGTCTCGCCATGTTCCGCTCGATCCGCGCCACGTTGTGCACGGTTCTGCCCCTCACCCTGGTGTCGGTGCTGTGCTACATGCTGATGGCGCAGCTGGGGATTGGCCTGAAGCTTTCCACCCTGCCGGTGGCGGCACTGGGGGTTGGTATTGGGGTCGATTACGGCATCTATATCTTCTCACGCCTCCAGCATTATATGCGTGAAGGCATGGCCTTGCGCCCGGCTTATGAACAGACCTTACGGGAAACCGGCAGCGCGGTGGTGTTCACCGGCTTAACCCTGGCCTTGGGCGTGAGCACCTGGGTCTTATCGGATTTACAATTCCAGGCCGATATGGGGCTCTTGCTCGCCTTTATGTTCTTGGTCAATATGCTCGGTGCCATTTTGGTGCTGCCCGCCCTTGCGTCGCTCATTTATCCGCGCGAGGGGCTGAAGAACAGCGCCGCACTCGATACAACGATCCCTGACAACGGATGAGCCTTTTTGATGCCCCGCCCGGCAAAAAGCTGCGTTACCTGCGGCTCATGCTCGACTGCCTGCGTGGTCGTGGGGGCGGCTTTTTTATACCCTACCGGTATGCTGATGGCGTGCCCATCGACGCCCCCATAGCGCCCCACCTCCATTCGCGGTTCGCCCAAGCACAGCCACGCATGGCCAACCTATTAGCGCAAATGGCAACGTACCGTGATGGCTTGAGCGCGATTAAGCGCGATGCGCCCGCCCCAGAACCACGCTGGGGTCAGGATTGGTTTCCCGGGCTGGATGCGGCGGCTTACTACACGCTGATCCGCCAGCACCAACCCCAGCGGATCGTAGAGATTGGCAGCGGTCATTCCACCCGCTTTGCCGTCCAGGCCATACGCGATCAGGGTCTCAACACCAAAATCCACGCCATTGACCCGGCCCCCCGTGCCGCGATCACCCAGGCGTTGGCCGAGACGGTCACCTGGCACCGGATGACGGTGGAAACCATACCCCCAGACCAGCGGCCCGTATTGGCGGCGGGCGATATCCTGTTCATCGATAGCAGCCATATTCTGATGCCTGGCACCGATGTAGATTGCCTGTTCCATGATTGGCTACCCAGCCTGCCCGCCGGGGTGCTGGTCCATATCCATGACATCTTCTTGCCTGCCCCCTATCCCCGGGGGTGGCGCTGGCGGGGGTACAATGAACAACCCTTGGTCGCCAGCCTCTTGGGAACACAGGCTTATGAACTGATCTTTGCCAGTGCCTATCTGCGGGCTGAGCACCCAGCCGATATGTCAGAGCTAGACCCCGTGATTTACCGCCCGGAAGAGGCGATCGAAAGCAGCCTGTGGTTGCGTAAAAACGACGGGATGTGAGCGCCACTCTCCTGGTGGTATTTGCCTCTGTCGCCTGGGTGTCGCACACTCTGAATGGTCAGTGAGTAAACACTCACTCACACACCCCTAACGCGCCGGAGAGAGAGACAAGATGGCCGATCCCTACGAGACCCGACATAAGATCAACAAAGCCGCCCTTGATCTGTTTGCTGAACAAGGGGTCGAGGCCACGACGACTAAGCATATCGCCCAGGCCGCCGGTATCGCCGAGGGCACGATTTATCGTCATTATGTGAGCAAAGACGATTTGGTCTGGGATCTGTTCTCCACCAACTATGTGGGTTTTGCTGATCGGCTTGATGCTTTGGCAGCAGAGCATACGGGGCTGAAGTTTAAACTGCTCGTGGTGATCCGGCATTTTTGTGAGCTGTTTGACAACGACCCGGCGCTTTATCGGTTTCTGTTGTTGGTACAGCATCGCAATTTGCACCGTATGAAGGCTGGGACCCGCACCCCGCTTTTGGCCATTCGTGATTTGATTGAGCAAGCCATCAGAGATGGGGAAATTCCCGATCAGGATTTGGACCTCGCCACCGCCTTTGTGATTGGTATTGTGGTGCAACCGGCAACCTTTGCGGTCTATGGCCGCCTGCCGCGCCCCATGGTCGATCACGTCCCATCGATTGCGGATGCAGCCTTTTTATCCCTTGGTGCCCACGCCAAGGCCGACCACGCCTAACAAGCGGTAGTAAACGCCATGACCGAAGTGATGCATACCCAGCCCACCCGTGATAATGCCGCAGGCGAGCAGCCCCATGACGGCCGATCAAAACACCCCACGGCCAGCCTGGGTCAAGTGTTGGTGACCCGCCGCTTTTGGCCGTTATTTGTGACCCAATTCTTGGGCGCGGTGAATGACAATTTATTCAAGCAAGCGATCACCCTTCTGATCCTTTATCGGCTCGCCACCGATGAGGCGATTGGCGGGCTATTTGTGGTGGCGGGCACGGCGTTATTTATCCTGCCCTATCTGATGTTTTCGGTTCTGGCGGGGCAATTGGCCGACCGGTTTGATAAGGCCAAGATCACCCGCGTTTTAAAGGTGACAGAGATTGGTGCCGCTCTCATTGGCATTCTGGGCCTGGTGACCGCCAGCCCCTTTATCCTGTTGCTGGCGTTGTTCTTGTTCGGCCTGCAATCAACCCTATTCAGCCCGTCGAAATACGCCATGCTGCCACAACATTTGCGGCAAGAAGAATTGCTGGCCGGTAACGCGCTGCTGGAATCAGGGGTCTTTCTTGCCATCATCGCCGGGCTGATTGGCGGCGGGCTAATGTTCCTAACCCCCAGCCCGACGCTTGCTATTGGCATTGCCACTATCACCATCGGCGTGGCCGGGCTGGTGGCGAGCCTGTTTATTCCGGCGTCACCGCCCCCCTATGGCGTGACCACCCCCGCCCTTGATGGCTGGAAGCCCCAGGCGATCTGGGAGCAATTAAAGCACGCTGCTGATCAACCGATCCCGTTCAGTGCCATTCTCGGCATCGCTTGGTTTAACCTGGTGGGCGGTGTGCTGCTGGCCCAACTCCCGTTGTTTGCCAAAAATCAGCTGGGCGCTTCAGAGATGATGACCACCCTGCTGTTTGTGGCCTTCACTATCGGTATTGGCGGCGGTGCCTTGCTGACCACACGGCTGCTGAATGGCCAAATCACCGGCAAGCTAGCCCCCATCGGTTTGATTATCCTGACCCTCTTCATGGCGGATCTAGCGCTGATTGCTGATTACCCACCCGCCCTGCTGGCCAGTGTGGGGGATGACAGCGTCTTTACCACGATTTTAGGCAGCCCCCTCACCTGGCGTTTACTCTTTGATCTGGCCGGTATTGCCGCCGGTGGTGCGATCTTTGTGGTGCCGCTTTATGCCTTGCTGCAACATACAGCAAAGGACGAAGAACGCGCCCGCATTATCGCCGCCAGCAATGTGATCGGGGCTGTGTTCATCGTGATCGGCAGTGCCGTGGCCGCCGCCCTATTAAGCTTAGGCATCAGCGCCCGCGCCATTATTGGCGTGTTGGCCGCCGCGAATATTTTGGCGGCGATCTATGCCATCAAGCTAGTTCCAACACTGATCGTGCGGACTGTGTTTCGCACGCTTCTCACCGTGCTTTTCCGCATGAAGATTGAGGGGCTTGAGCGACTGCGCCTTAAATCTGGTCCGGTGGTTTTTGTCGCCAATCACATCTCCTATATCGACGGCATTATTCTGGCAGCCAGCCTGCCCGGTCAGCCAGTCTTTGCGGTACACACCCATGTGGCCGATAAATGGTGGGCGCGGCCGTTCTTATCCCTCGTTGACTTTCGCACCATTGACCCCACCAACCCGCTGGCCCTGAAAAGCCTGATCGCGGAAGTCAAAGACGGTCGGTCAATCGTGATTTTCCCGGAGGGGCGGATTACCGAAACCGGTGCCTTGATGAAGGTCTATGAAGGCCCTGGCATGATTGCTGAGAAAGCCGGCGTGCCCCTGGTCCCCATTCGTATCGACGGCCCCCAATACAGTAAGTTCTCACGCCTCCAGGGCCGTATGCCCCAGGTTTGGTTTCCCAAAGTCACCGTGACGATCGAAGCCCCGGTGATGCTGGATATCCCCGAGCACATCAAAGGCCGCCATCACCGCGAGATGGTGAGCATGGCGCTTTATGATGTGCTGTCTGACTTGAGCTACCGGACCGCCACCCGTGAAAATGATCTGTATGGCGCCTTACTCTTGGCTGGTCATCGTTTCGGCATGGGGTCAGAGGCCATTGGTGATGTGGAGATACCCTCCATGCCCTATCGGCGGTTACTGGCGGCGGCAGAGGCCTTGGGTAGCAAGCTGAAACCCCTTGCTGAAAAGGGCGAGCGGATCGGTGTCATGCTGCCCAGCAGTATTGGTGCTGCTGCCACCTTCTTTGCCTTACAAGCCCATGGCCGCGTGCCTGCCATGCTGAACTTTACCGCCGGCGCCGATGGTATTCTGAAAGCCGCCCATGTGGCGCGGTTAGGCAAAGTGTTAACCTCCCGTCGGTTTGTTGAAAAAGCGCAATTAGAAGAGCTGATCGCCGGTATCGAAGAGACCGTTGAGATCATTTATCTCGAAGATATCCGGCCCACAATCTCGACCCTTGATCGCCTTAAGGCTTTGGCCAGCACCTATGTGTTACGGCTGATCCACAAACGCCGAAAGATCGACCCTCACGCGCCCGCCTTAGTGCTGTTCACCTCAGGCTCTGAGGGCACGCCCAAAGGCGTGGTGCTGAGTCATATGAACCTGCTGTCCAATTGTCGGCAGATTGCCGCGCGGGTTGATTTCACCCAGCGGGACAAGGTGTTAAACGCGCTACCCATGTTCCATAGCTTTGGGATGACTGGCGGGACCCTCTTGCCGCTCATCTCGGGCGTGCCCACCTTCCTGTATCCTTCGCCCTTGCATTACCGGATCGTGCCAGAGCTGGCCTATAGCTTTAACGCCACTATCATGTTTGGCACCGACACCTTCTTATCTGGCTACGCCAAAATGGCCCATGCCTATGATTTCTATGCCATGCGTTATGTCTTTGCGGGCGCTGAACGGGTGCGCCCGGAAACACGCAAAACCTGGATGGAACAGTTTGGCGTGCGCATCTTCGAAGGCTATGGCACCACTGAAACGGCCCCCGTCATCGCCGTGAACACCCCCATGCACAACCAAGCGGACACGGTTGGCCGATTGCTGCCAGGCATGGGCTACCGGTTGGAAACCGTCCCCGGTGTCGAGGAAGGCGGGCGGTTATTTGTCTCCGGCCCCAATGTAATGCTGGGGTACTTCAAGGCCGATAATCCAGGGGTGCTGGAACCGGCAGAGCCGGCCACGGATGACAATGGCCGTAAGAATGGCCGCTGGCATGATACCGGGGATATCGTCACGGTTGATACGGATGGGTATATCGCCATAAAGGGGCGGGCGAAGCGCTTTGCCAAGATTGGTGGCGAAATGATCTCCCTCACCG
>JBCCBF010000104.1:0-8366 GCA_039814445.1 Pseudomonadota bacterium | reverse complement strand
GGGCGGTTGCTCCTTCGGCGTCGACTTATCACTGGTGTGTTCAGTGACCTGGCGGTCGAACTCTCCCGCGGGTTAGACAAAATATCGTTAGCAAACTCCGTTACATCTTGTGGTCTCAACCGGCCTAGAAGGTCGATCGATACGGCTCTCTGTTTTGTGCTTTTATAGGCCTAATATACCCGAAATTTTTTGCACCTTTAAAAAATCGTACGGGCGTTTGACGAAATATACAATGCGTGCATACGAAAACATGGGGGTATATAAGCAAGACTTCATGAAGCCTTAATGGCCGTGGCCCAAGGTTTCCCAAGGTTTTTTAGGGCTGACGGCATGTCCTGTTCACCGCTGGTAAAGGGCGCTGAACCATATGTTTAATCGTGAATTTCAGCGACGATTCTCACCGGTGCGGCATCGGCTTCATAGCTAATTGGGTAGGCATGAATACGAAAATCTGGGTGGTCGGCTAAGGCTTCCAAATTGGTGACGTTTTCCACGATCAGCACTTGTTTTGCGAGCAAGATCTTGTGCGCGATGAAACGCTCATCACCATCAGGGCCTGGCGTGTCCATACCCACCAGTGTGACGCCGTTAGCCACCAAAGCCTCACAAAAATCAGCCGTGAACACGGGCCACTCTTGGAAATACTGATCGGTGCGATAATGCCGGGACCAGCCAGTCCACACCATGACTAGATCACCAGGTTTTAAGGTTTTGTTTGCCAACAAATCAGCATCGATATCACGGCGATCACGGGCATCGATCAACACCCCGCGCCCTTGGAATAACGTCGCCGGAAAATCAGCGATGACGGCACCATCTTCAAGCATATGAAGGGGCGCATCCATATGGGTGCCCACATGCATGGCGCTTTCCACCATGTGATCGTTAAAGCCATCCTTTGCCAGATGCGCGCATTGATACAAACGCGAACAGGGATCGCCAGGATAGACCGGCATGTTATCGGTGAACCGGTGGCTTAGATCGATGATCTGGGGTGTTTTCTCAACGGCCATGGGGTTTATGTCGCCTCACCAGTTGCGTCATTGATGGCTTATGGGGTGTGGCGCAGGCTGTCACGCCAATCGGCCAGGGCCTTGATATGGGCGGGGCCCACTTCACAACAGCCGCCAATCAGCCGGGCACCGGCTTGATACCATTCCGCCGCATGGCGTTGATAGGCTGCAGGGTCCAGATCTCGGCGGGCTTCCAGCATGGCCACCCCACCCCAACGCCCCCATTCCTCAGGGATTTTGGTGAAGCCATTAGCATAACCGCCAAAATGGCGACCCTGACGTTCGTCAATGGCCGCGAGGGCGGGGACCGCGGCGGTGAGCGATTCAGGGAAGGAACAATTGAACATCAATGCTTCGACTGGCAGGTCAGTAATATGTTCAAGGGCGTCTAAAATCCGCTCACCACTACGCAGTCGGGCGCTGTCATCATCGCGTAGGGTCCAGGACACCCAGGTGGGTTTTCCGGTATCGGTGGCGGCTTTCGCAGCGGCTCGGCCTTCCTCGGCCGTGGCCATGGTTTCACACAAAAAGCCGTCCACATAGGGTGCCAAAAGCCCCGCCATCTCCTGATACAGGGGAAAGATCGTATCGAAAGGCAAGGTTTCATCGGGCCGGAAGCTACCATTCAATGGCGGCAGCGAGGCCACCACCAGCACCGGGCGGTCGACTTCCTCTGCCGCTTGGCGGGCGAGTTCACCAGCCTTACGGTTCATGGGTTCCAACTGATCGCCCATGCCCATATCGCGCAGGCGGTTACCATTGGTGCTGTAGGTGTTGGTGATTAACACATCACAGCCCGCGGCCACGTAATCACGGTGCACGCCCAGTACCATATCAGGATCATCGATCAAGGCCTGCGCCGACCACAAACGTGAGGTATTCGACACGCCCCGGCTGATGAGTTCCTGACCCATGCCGCCATCGAGCAGCACGAAGGGATTGGCTTCCAATAACGGATCGATAAGGCTCATGGGCTTGGTGTCACCTTCAGGGTTTATCGTTGGGATAATGCACATGCCGGACCAGGTAAACCGGGCGTTGTTTTACCTCGGTATAAAGCCGGCCTAAATATTCTCCGATGATGCCCAGGGATAGCAATTGTATGCCACTGAAAAACAGGATCGAGACAAATAAGGAGGCAAAGCCTGGTACCGCAATCCCATAAACCAGCGTGCTGACCACAACCCATAGGGCTGAAATCAGGCTGATGATTGAAATGACCGCACCGATATAGGCCCAGATCCGCAGGGGCCAGGTGGTGAACGAGGTCAGCCCATCAATGGCGAAATTCCATAACCCCCAGAACCGGAAGGATGATCGCCCGGCGACCCGCTCAGCGCGCTCATAGGTGATGCGGGCTTGGTCAAAGCCAACCCACGCAAACAAGCCCTTCATGAACCGGGTGCGTTCAGGCAGGGTTTTAAGCGCGTCCACCATCGCCCGGTTTAGCAGCCGGAAATCACCCACATGGGCGGGGATGGGTACCTCGCTCATCAGATTGATGGTCCGGTAAAAATTATGGGCGAAGAACCGTTGGGCTAACCCTTCATGGGCCCGGGAGACGCATTCGGCATAGACCCCATCATGCCCCGCCTGCCAGGTGGCGACCATCTCGGGGATCAGGCGCGGCGGGTGTTGGAGATCGGCATCCATGATGATCACCGCCTCACCCCGGGCGTGATCCAGGCCAGCCGTGAGGGCGCGTTCTTTGCCAAAATTACGCGATAGCTCGACAATCGTCAGCGCTGGCATGGTGGCTTGCCGGTCCAGTAAGCGTAGGAGGGTGTCATCGGTGCTGCCATCATTGACAGCCACCAGCTCCCAGGGCATCGCCAGATCCGCCATGACCGGCGTTAGTTCATCCAAGAACGCCTCCAGTGAGTCGGCTTCGTTGAACATGGGCACCACGATGGACAGGGTCGGTGCCGGCGCATCGCCAGGATTTGTTGGCGCGGATGACGGGGTCGTATTAGATGACGGGGTGGTATTACTGGCCGTGGTCATAGGGGGTATCCAGCGTGTCACGATACGGAGTGATGCGTAAGGTCGCGGTCGTACCCGCATGCCTACGTCGATAATCGATCCCCACCGCCATCGTCAACTGCGTGGCGCCGTCAGGTACCGTGATCACCGAGGCGCTTGGCACGGGTAGGCTGATGGCGTCCAGGTAGTATTCGGTCCCGATATGGGGCCGGCTGGGGCCGGTCGCGGCTGGCAAGGCTAAGGGTTCGGTTCGGCCGTCGTCGAAGTGCCAGCGAGCTTGCGCCACGGTGAGTGTGGCTGTGTCAGCCCCTATGCTTTCTGTGCTTTCCGTACTGTCGATGTCCTCGGTCTCACCATTATCCACCACGGCATCCACCATTAAGGCCTGTTGACCCTTGAGGAGCAGTGAAAGCACCACCGGTTCTTCACGCCACCGCATCAGCCTGGTTTCAACACCACCATCAGCGGTCGTTTTAAACCCTGGCTGTACGGTGAGCGGGGGCGTTAACCGCGCGCTCCACGCGGTCGACTCCTGCCCGCCAGGCCAGAATTGCACGGGGCGGGTAGGGTCCTCGCCCCAGGCTTGGGTTTGGGCCCGCCAGCTAGGTCCTGTTTGACCCGTGGGCACTAGCCAAAAGGCGCCGGCGTTAATGGCCAAGACTAGGGCCAAGCCACCATAAGCCACCGAGAGCTGCCCGGGTTTGCGCACCGGCCAGAAACCCAGGGTGATAGTCAGCATCAGCAGCACATTGATCGGGAACAGATAGCGGCGCCCCGCTGTTGGGGCCAGTTGGGTCGAGGGGCCTTCACCGGCAAAGATCATGATTAAGCCAAGAACCAAGCCGCAGGCGGCAAACATCATCAGCGCCGCCGGCCGGCGAAAGGCTGCCCAAGCACCAAGCATAAAGGGGGGGAGGGCCAAGGCGATGGCAAGGCTGCCATAGGCCACGCTGCCCTGTTCTTGGGCCATCAAGAGCCATCCGTAAACAAGTTGGCTGCCCCAATCACCGCCGCCTAGAAACCCGGTGGTTTTAACCGCGAGCACATGGGCAATGGCGATGATGTCCGGGAAGAGATCCTTACCCAACCGATCAACCGCTTCAAATTGGGCGTGATGGTGGCTGTACCACACGGCAATGCTGGCCGCCATGGCTGCACCGGCCAGGTAACACACTGCTTCCAGTCCATGTCGGCGTTGGCGGCTCAAGGCGGCGCGCAGCACGAATAACGGGGCGAGAAACGCCGGGACTGGGCTCGCAAGCGGTACGGTGATGCACAGTAATAGGCGCCACCATTGGGCACGGTGTTGGGTGATCAGCAGCAGGGCGGCCACGACCACCAAGACAAATTGGCTGTTGATGGTGTTCAACCAGGTCTCACCGCTCGGGCCAATCACCAGGGTCATAAGGATCAGGGCAACCCGCTGGCCTGGTGACCAATTGGGATGTTGAGCACTGGCGATCAACAGGGCGGGCAGGGCGTGGATCAAGGCCGCGCAGGCCATGGTGGCATAGGGCGACCAGGGCAGGGGCAGCAGGTTCGCGGCCAACACGGTGCCAATATTGGCCACAAGCACCAGGTAGCCGGTCACGTTCACATAAATCAGCGCATCTAACACCGGGTTATGAAACGCATTGACCATATGCACCAGTCCCTCTTCGGCCCAAAAGCGAGGGTCGGCAAGCAAGCCGGGCTGTCGGCTGAACACGATCACCAAGGCCAAGCTGAACAGGGCCAGGGTAAAACGGCCGCGTGGTCGGTGTGGCTGGGGCGGGATGGTGGGGTTTGACGCAGACAAAAACGTATCAATCGCAACAAATTAGACTATGACAGCTCCATAGCACGCCATTCTTTGCGCTGCATCCCCGGTATTAACGGAAAAATCCAGATCAGGGCTTGGCACCGCCCTCGCAACTTGCTACATCAACGCTCCCAGCGGCGGTTTGCGCGATCACATATAGTGATTGAAACGAGTAGATGCCTCCGACTGGCGGTGACGCGGGGTGGAGCAGCCCGGTAGCTCGTCAGGCTCATAACCTGAAGGTCGCAGGTTCAAATCCTGCCCCCGCAACCAATTTTCCCTCAAACACCGGGCACGGCTTTTTCGGTCCATATCCATGGCATTAAGTCGCAACGCCACGTCTCTGATCAACTTTGTTTTGGATCGCTGTCTGCCGCCGATTATCCGCGAGCAACGGTGGTTCTATCGGCTGATTTTGAAGCGGGCGATCCAGGGTGATGTGAATGCCTATTTGGATTTTCGGCAGCGCTGCTGGCGCATGACCCCCGAAGAGCTACAGGCTTTCTACGGCAGCATCCGATCGAATATTGACCGCCCCACCGATTGCAATGACGGATCGATTGCCCGGGTTCTGGCTTGTGTGAAAGAGCACCAGCCCCAGCGTATTTTGGAGTTTGGATGTGGCCGGGGGCACCTGGCTTCCTTGATCTTGGATGGCCATCAGGTTGATTACACGGGCGTGGATTTTAACACGCAAAAGGCCCGCGAGGTTTTGGGGGATCGCGCACGCCTGATCGATGGGGTGAGCCTTGATGGGCTCGCTGATGATGAGCGTTTTGACTTGGTCATCACCACCCACACCCTGGAGCATGTCCTTGATTTGCGCGAGCATATGGCTGGGCTGTTAGCCCATGCGGCTAAGACAGTGCTGATCATTGTGCCGCTACAGCTGAACTTGCGGTACACCCCGGATTTGCACACCCGGTTTTGGCGCACCCCTGGGGATTTCTTTTTAGACGCTGGCGTCAAGCCCTGGATGAACCCTCAATGGTTTGTGGACCAGGGGGATTTGTGCGTGATCTTGGATGTGAGCCAACCATAAGCGACGCGCTCACCTAAGCTACGTGATGCGCTCATCAGCGCTCGTGTGCGGGGCTTTTTCAGGGCTTGTGACCGGTGCGGCCAGACCGTGGCGGGCGGCCACGATGATCAAATAGGCCCAGGCCACCATCAACGTTATGCCGCCCACGGGCGTGGCATAGGTAAGCGACGGCATGCCCAGCTGTGCCGAGGCGTAAATCGAAAAGCTAAACAGCACCGTCCCTAGGCTAAAAACATAACCAATGCGCCCTAGATGGCGGCGTAAACCGCTCGCTATAGGGCCATAGAGCGCCAGGCCCAAGCCGGTGACCACCAGGGCATACACTTGGTTAAACCGAATGGCCGTCATCACATGGCGAAAAATCTCATCGTCAAGGCCAGGCCGCAGCCCATGTTCGGCATAGGCACCAAAGGCAACAGAGATGAACCCGAGGATAGCGCCGATCAGCAGGGTTATATTCATGGTCTAGGTCCTTATTGAGCCAGTGTTCGTCAAGCCGAGTTGGCCACTGAAGGGATTCATCAGGGAATTGTTGATGGGCCAGTGGTGGCGTGTGGAATCCGTTATAAAACCCGATTGCCGGGTCAGCTCAACAACCGATTGGTCGCATACCGGCCAAACAGATAGAGCGCGGCGATATGGGGCCGATGGGTGACCGGCACCTCAGGGGTAAACGCGATGAGGGCTTTGCTGGAATATTTCACATGCTCGTGGAAATCAGTTTGTGCGTAGCCCACCACCGTTTTGTCCTGAAAGATTGTCGCCTCATAGATCGTATGAATGCCCGTCATTTTGCTCAAGGATTGGGCCGAAAACACGAGCTGATAAGCCTGGTCGTTTAGGGTAAAGACCAGCCCCCGTTGCCGCCCCTTGTCATAGGGCACAGCCTCGGTGATCAGGGATTTGTCTTGTGTGATGGTGAGAGAGTTTTTCTCGCGGGCCAGGCGGGATCGACGTTCAAGCCCGCCGCCCACATTGAATTGTTGAGCGCCGAGTTGATAGTGCCGCGGCCGTCGCTTGATCGTGGTGACCAATTGTCTGTCTTGATCTTCCAGGCTGAATGTCTGGACCATCTCCTCACTAAACGCTGCGGTGATGGTGACGGGTAGGGCTTGGGGTACCACCCGCCATAAGGCCATGTGGTCCATCGCCTTATTTTTGAAAAAAGCCCGTTGTCGCTCTGCGCGCGCGGGCTCTAAGAGCATTACATTCTCTTCCTCAGCCCCGGATGGCGCCAGATAGATCATCAAGCCTAACCCGGCTGTGAACGGCACCATGATGACGCCCATGATCACCAGCGGTTCTTGGGCATTGATCCAGGCCAGGGGATCAAAACCAAGCGCCATCATAAGGAAGGGGGAGAGAAAGGCCGCCCCCATGATCAACGCTACAGTCACCACCATGCGCCTCGAGCGGGTGATCTTTCGTTTGAGATCAGGGTGGCTCATGGTGTTTTACCCAAGCGTTCAGGGGGCAAGAAAATGAACGGCGATCCACAATGGGCTGTTCATGATGTTCGGTGTTGCATAATTTGAAGAGTAACATAATCGGCCCAGCCCTTTGGGCCCGCTCTATAATGTTTCGCGTGGGTAATTTGCCACGGGCAGTGGGAAAATGTTTATGTTTTGTTCTTTTTTGTTTATGCTGTCACTATTATGCAAATTCCTCTGCTTATCGATGACAGAACCCAGACACTCTTAAGCGTACATCGACGCCTACAAATTTGTTTCGGGCACCAACCCGATGCCCCATTGCGCGACCCGGTTACTCAGATGGTCAAGAGTATGTTAGGCGCGCGAACCCGCGGGCCGGTAAGCTTGCAAGCCATGGTGGATTTGCGGCGTCGCTTTGGCGATTGGGATCAGGTACGGGTTGCCCCTATTTGGGCGATTGAGGAGACGATCAGACCGGTCACGTTTGCTGCGGATAAAGCCCTCAGATTGCGTGATGCCCTGGCGATGATCGTGGCGGAAAATCACGCTATGACGCTGGATAATTTAGCGGCCATGGGGGTGACGGAGGCTTTAACCTGGCTGGAAAGATTACCGGGTGTCGGGCGTAAGGTATCGGCCTCTGTGCTTAACCAAACTCCTCTGCGCAAACGGGCACTGGTTATCGATACCCACCATCTGCGGGTGCTGCAACGTCTTGGTTTGGTGGGGCATAAAGCAAGTATTACCCAGGCCTATGACATCATGATGCCGCTCATGCCGATCACCTGGTCAGCAGCAGATTTGGACGAACACCATTGGTTACTAAAGCGTTTTGGCCAAGCCTTGTGCACCTATCATCAACCGTCTTGTTCTCAATGTCCGTGCTCTGATCAATGTGCCAGCTTATGGCAAAACCAAAAGTCCCGGCGCCACCAGGCGTCAGCTTGATGACCTTCGGAATGATAAAGATTCCGGGCTTTCATCAGCGGTCGCTAAGTTCTGCAAGCATAAGATAACTAGAAAAATGTGAGCGGGAACCATGGACGGCCAAGATATCATTGATTGGGTAAAAACCCGCGTACAGCGTTACCGCG
>JBCCBF010000396.1:0-2208 GCA_039814445.1 Pseudomonadota bacterium | reverse complement strand
GCTGGCATTAAACGAAGCCAAGCCCAGGGCCGGTGGATTGGCCGGCGTTTTATCAACCGCATGACCTATGGCGATCACCCCTATGCCCGCGATGGCCGCGGGACCGTGGAAACAGCCGCTGCCATCACCAGTGATGACCTCCGCGCATACATGCAGGATCGGTTGACCCGGGACACCCTGCTGATTTCAGCGGTGGGTGATATCACGCCCGAGGCTTTGGGTGCTGCGATTGATCAAATCTTTGGCGGATTACCCGCCAGTGCCACAGGACCCGTTCCGGTCACCGGTACTATTCCAGACACCGGTCGTGTGGTTGTTGTTGAAGTGGATCAGCCACAAACCTCCGTGATCATCAGCCAACAGGGCTTGGATCGCCAGGATCCCGACTGGTTTGCAGGGGTGATTGCCAATTACATTTTAGGCGGTGGCTCGTTCCAAAGTCGGCTGATGATCGAAACCCGGGTGAAGCGTGGTTTAACCTATGGCGTGTATTCCGGGCTGCGGCCGGGGGCGAGCTTTGATGTTCTAATGGCTGGTGGTGCCACAAATCACGAGGATGCCGCCGAGTTTTTGGCGATTTTAGAAGCGGAATGGCGGAAGATGGCTGAGGAAGGCCCAACCGTGGAAGAAGTGGAGCAAGCCAAAGGTTATTTGATCGGGTCCTTTGCCCTATCGCTTACCGAAACCTCTGACATCGCCAATGTGTTGCTGGCGATCCAGGAAAATGAGCTGGGTATCGATTATATCGACCGACGCGCCGATGAAATTGCCGCGATCACTCCTGAGGATGTCTTACGGGTGACGCGCGAGCTGCTAACCCCCGATGCGTTGCGGGTCGTGGCCGTGGGCAAGCCTGAGGGAATCGAGGCGGACCGGGTGGTGCCCCTCGGCGCTGATATTCTTGAGGCCTTGGCCGACGAACCCGTTCCAGGCTCCTGAACCCCAATAGAACCGCTGGTTTTCCTCGTTATTCTTACACCGGCGGTGCCGATCTCCTTGGCGATGCTTGGCCGAGATTGGTAGCGTGATGTTATGACAGCTTTGCCCAAAACACCGGCGTGGTTGGCTTTGAGCCAGCATCACGAAAGCTTGGATAGCTTTCACCTGCGTGACGCCTTTGCCCAGGACCCGAACCGCCATACCAGGTTCTCCACCGATGCCTGCGGCTTGTTCCTGGATTACTCCAAAAACCTGATCACCGAAGAGACCATGGGCTTGCTGGCTGATTTGGTGGCCCAAGAACAGGTCACCGCCCAGCGTGACGCCATGTTCGATGGCGCGATCAGCAACCCGACCGAGGGCCGTGCGGTGCTGCACACCGCCTTGCGCAACCGCTCGAACACCCCGGTGATTGTTGAGGGTGAGGATGTGATGCCCGGCATCAATGAGGTGCTGGGTAATATGCAGGTGTTTGTCGAGGATGTGCGCAGCGGCCAATGGCTGGGCCATACCGGCAAACAGATCGAGCACATCGTGAATATTGGCATTGGTGGCTCGGATTTGGGCCCGGCCATGGTGGTCGAAGCCCTGACCCCCTATGGCGGTCGGTTCGCCACCCATTTTGTCTCAAACGTGGACGCCACCCATCTGGCCGAAGTGCTCAAGCAGGTAGAGGCTGACACCACCCTGTTCATCATCGCGTCCAAAACCTTCACCACCCAGGAAACCATCGCCAACGCTAACAGCGCGCGCCGTTGGCTGATCGACCAGCTAGGGGATGATAAAGCGGTGGCGAAGCATTTCGTGGCCGTCTCCACCAACCATCAAGGCGTCAGTGATTTCGGTATTGATACCAAGAATATGTTCGGGTTCTGGGATTGGGTCGGTGGTCGTTATTCCCTGTGGTCGGCCATTGGTTTGAGCATTGCCCTGAGTATTGGTTACGAGGGGTTTATCGACCTGCTCGATGGGGCCCACGGCATGGATCGGCATTTCGCCACCGAGCCATTCCCCCGCAACATGCCGATGCTGCTGGCCGCCATTGGGGTATGGTATGCGAGCTTCTGGGGCTACCCGGCCTATGCGCTCTTGCCCTATGACCAATATCTGGGGCGGTTCCCAGCGCATTTGCAACAGATGGATATGGAATCCAATGGTAAGCGCGTGGATGTGCAGGGCGAGGTGGTGCCGGTGGCCACGGGCCCGATTGTGTTTGGTGAACCCGGCACCAATGGCCAGCACGCTTTCTACCAGCTGATCCACCAAGGC
>JBCCBF010000234.1:0-4738 GCA_039814445.1 Pseudomonadota bacterium | reverse complement strand
TTTTGATTGTCTCCTCTTAGGCACAAGCCGACCCTGCACAAGGGCTTGGCGAATGAGAATCTGTCGTCTTTCAAAGTCAACATATTGCCATTTGAGACCATCAATCTCACCGGTCCTCAGCCCCGTGAGGAACCGTACTGTAAAATACACCCGGTAATCGGGCCTGACTGTATTTAGGATTTGATTGACTTCCCCTAAGCTAAACGGCTCAACCTGGGTTCGTGGCACCTTTAATGACTTGATATTTCGCCAAGGGTTCATGAAGCCATATTCATCAGCCGCGGCAGTAATGATCATCCGAAGCGGCGTCATGACGTGATTGATCCGTGACGCAGAGAGTCGGCTGCCAGCTTGCTTACCTGGCTGTGTTGCCAGGCTTGCCCGGAAATCTAAGATCATCGACTTGCTAATTGACGTTACTGGTTGGTCACCAAACTCGGGGATTATGTAGCGGTCCAGACTTATGCGCATGGTGTCTATGTAAGACTTGCGCCATTCAATGCGCTTATGCGCAAACCAAGTCTCGGCAAAGTCGCTAAACTTCACTGACTGATCAGTGGCCCTTACCCCCATCGTGCGGCGCTGTTCAAAAAGAACGGCGTTCGTGCTTGTTGGAAAATAACGTTTGTAACAGAAGCTACCAAGTGTGAGGTCAGCCTCCATCTTTTTGAGTATGGCACTTACTTTTTGACGGTTGGCCGTAGTGTCGGGGATACCAAGATACTCACGATACCGGTGGCCTCCGACACGGAAATCTAGGTAAAGCTTATCATATCGAGTACCGACGCTTGCCATGACTTAGACTGCCAAGTCAGCAAAGCTAAGCACTTCACTCGGCTTCGCCATGTCCGCTTCAATTTTTTCCCATCGATAGAGGATTTTGCGACCACCGAATGGACGAATGTAATGCACACCTTCGAGGAGTACGGAGTCCTTTAGTCGTTCACGGATTGTGCGTGCATCGTATTTAATTCGGCTGGCCAATTCTTCTGTTGTCAGGTAGGTCTGAGACATCATTTGCGATCCTGAGACTATTAATGCTGCGTATACGCTACATTACATCCACAGGATCGTTCCTGTCAATGCACAAATGTGCCTGACAAGCACTATTGATGACTGAAAAGCAAGATGCTGCGTTTTCGTTTAAAAGAATTGATCGCGGACCGTGAGTTTAGGGAGCGTCGAAGAATTACCCTGGATGAGATTGCCGACGCGACTAGTATCCACCGGACGACATTGTCAAAAATCGCAAACCACCGGGGCTATAACGCTTCATCCGAGATTATCGATAAACTCTGTAACTATTTTCGCGTGCCAGTAGGTGAACTGATGGAGCACATACCGGACGACTGAGCTGTGGTCCGCTTTACCAGATAAGCCACATACAGCGATGAAGGCAGGTTTCATTTTCGACCGTTGCTGGCTGGGCGGCTGCCGTCTTTCCACCGCCGATAGTCTCTACATGGTCGCTATTTTGGTCTCACCTACAATCCAGCAAGATCGTTTGATTACGTAAATAATTGAAAATGAGAGATAAAATTGGCGCGCCCGAGAGGATTCGAACCTCTGACCGTTGGCTCCGGAGGCCAACGCTCTATCCAGCTGAGCTACGGGCGCAGGGTTGGTATGACCAACAGGCGCGCACCATACCCATAGACGTTAGAAAAGCCAAGCATCCATCGTGGCGTCCGCCTTGGTATGCATTATGGCATCCACCGCGACGTCGATTGTGGCATTTATCCTGGTGATATATCGGCGGTTCAGGGCGGCGCGGACAGGCGGTTATCTGCCGGGGGCTTTGGCGTTGATCAGCTTGCCGATTGGCTTTCGCACCGTTATGCGCGGCGCTTGGTTATGGGTTATTGAGCGCTTGGGCGCGTTCAAGTATCCAGGCGCCAACCCGTTCATGCCGCGCGGCGGCAGCCCTGTCCCGTAGGATCATGTGATACGCCTCGGGGATGATCTCTGTTTCCACCACCCCACGGGCCATCTGGGCAAAGGTTTGTTGGGCAAAATACTCGGCGGCTTTGGGAGGGAGGATCTCATCCTGACCACCAAACAGCACCAGGGTAGGCAGGTCGATATTGGGAACCTGCTGGGTTGCGGCTTCTAAGGTGCCAAGCAAGCCGTAGACTTGATCAAAGCGCACTTCTCGTTGCATCAGCGGGTCTTTCCCCATAGCGCGCAGTAAGGCCAAATTATCGGTGGGCAGCACCGCCACGCCGCGGCGGCCACTCATTGCCCAGGGCAATAAATTGACCCCAATATCCAAAAACGCCCGTTCCGTAGAGCTCAGGCTAGGGCGGTCGAGAATGCCGGGGGCAATGAGGATCATGCCATCGGCCACCGGCGGCCGCGGTTCTGGATCAGGCAGGATCAACAACTCGGTATTATAGGGCTTGGGCGGGCCTGGATAAGTGGCAGCCAAAATGGCAATGGAGCCCCCCATGCTTTCGCCCAACAAAAACAAGGGGGTGTCTGGGTGGCGATCGGCCAGGATCGCCAAGGCCGCGAGGGTATCGGCCCGATAAGTATCAGCCCCGGCCCACCGCCCAATTGGTTCGGCCTCGCCAAACCCACGTTGGTCAAAGGCATAGGTGGTGATGCCCACGGTGGACCAGGCGGGCGCTGGCAAGGCAAAGGCTTGGCTGTAATCGGTAAAACCATGCAGGGCCAAGACAATCGCCCGCGGCTCCCCCATGGCAGGCCAAACCCGAAAGGGTAAACGGGCACCATCGGCGGCGATGATGGCCTCGTCGTTTAAGCGTGGCTCCTGAATAGCCGGTCCCATGGGCCGGAAATCGGGGGTGCAGCCAGCCAGTGCCAGGGCGATCAACGGGAAGATTATCAGAGCTACCCCTGGGGTGAGCCGTGACCATCGTGACAGGAACAGTGACCACATCAGGCGATAATGGGTACTGAGAGCCATTAGGCCGCCGCCTTGCGCCGGGTGAGGGCGAGGAAGATGTCTTCTAAATCAGCCTCACGGGTGGTGAGGTCAGCGATACCGATCCCGCATGTGTTCAACGCATCAAGCACCGAACCAACGCTCGCATGGCTACGGCGATAACGGATGATAAGTTCGCGCCCTTCTAAGCTCGCCTCTTCAAAAGCCAAGCATTCTTTGGGGATTTCATCCAGATCACGATCGAGGGTGATGACCACTTCTTTTTGATCAATCCGGCCCAGTAATTTGCGCTTCGGCTCACAGGCCACTACCTCGCCGTGATTGATAATAGCGATGGTGTCGCACAGCTCTTCAGCCTCTTCCAGGTAATGCGTGGTCAGAACCACGGTGACCCCCTTTTTGTTAAGCTCGCGCACATTCTCCCACAGCATCTGGCGCAGCTCGATATCCACCCCGGCTGTGGGCTCATCAAGCACCAAGACCGGTGGGCTATGCACCATGGCCTTGGCCACCATCAAGCGCCGGCGCATCCCACCTGAAAGGTTGCGGGCATAGGTGTCCGCTTTATCGCCCAGCCCGACCAAATCTAACAGCGCTTTTGTACGCCGTTCGCGGGCTGGCACACCGTAAAGCCCGGCCTGTAGAGCCAGCATTTCAGCTGGGGTGAAGAAGGCATCCATATTGAGTTCTTGAGGGACAACCCCGATGGCTGAGCGGGCCATCCGGGCATTTGTTTGGGTGTCATAGCCCCAGACTTTGGCCTCACCGGATGTGCGCCGCACCAGGCCCGCCAAGATATTAATCAAGGTCGATTTACCAGCACCATTCGGGCCCAGCAGGGCAAACATGGACCCACGTTCCACGGTGAGGTCAATGCCTTTCAGTGCCTGTTTTGGTGGGGCCTTACCTGCGGCGGGGTAGGTTTTAACGAGGTTGTTAACCTCCACCGCGAGATGGCTATTTTTATCGGTGCTCATAGGGTTGCCAACAAGATACGAAAAACATCAGGGGCGAGGTCTTTATTGCCTGGCCACAAGCCTATATAAACCGTGGCGGTCGTCCCGGCCATGCCTAAACCGGCATCCCTCAATTTCAGCCGCAAAACAAGAGCAATTGGATACCCCTATGCGTGAGCCCGTGGAGATCATCGAAGTGGATACAGTCACCGTTGCTTGTGATGGTGGCGACGGACCGCTTGGTCACCCCCGGGTATTTCTGACGATTGAGAAGAATGGCTATATCGATTGCCCCTATTGCGGCCGCCGCTATGTCCTTAGACAGGGCGCGCAGGTCGGGCATTAATCCATGACCGAGAGCACCACGACGCCAAATCACTACGACCCGTCAAAGCCGCTTTACCTGGTGGACGGCTCCGGCTTCATTTTCCGCGCCTATCACGCCCTGCCGCCCATGAACCGGGCCGATGGTACGCAAGTGAATGCGGTCTATGGCTTCTGCAACATGCTGCTGAAGCTGCTAACCGACTTTGACGCCCATAATATCGGCGTCATCTTTGACGCGAAATCAGTCACCTTCCGCAACGATATCTACCCCGAATACAAAGCCAACCGCGACGAGCCGCCCGAGGATCTGCGCCCGCAATTCGGCTTGATCCGCGACGCCACCCGTGCCTTTGCTCTGCCTTGTATTGAGCTGGAAGGCTATGAAGCCGATGATCTGATCGCCGCCTATACCAAACAAGCGCGGGCGCAGAATCAGGAGGTGATCATCGTCTCCTCCGACAAGGATTTGATGCAGTTGGTGCATGAGAAGGTTAGCCTGTTCGACACCATGAAAAACAAGCGCTCAGGCATCGAGGAAGTGTTCGAG
>JBCCBF010000037.1:0-13682 GCA_039814445.1 Pseudomonadota bacterium | reverse complement strand
TGCAATCAGACCATATGCTCAGTTGCAGTGTGGACAGCTAGAATCTAAGTTACAATGACCTGTCATGGCGATCATGAACAATTGTGTCACAGTCCATGGATTCGAACTCGGGACCTCTCGACCCCCGGCGATAGTGGCAGCCCAACCCTGATCAATGGCCAGATCGCCGGCATTGTATCGGGTGGCGCAAGCCCAAGCTTTACCGATATCGATGATGCGGTGAATTCATCCTTTGGTGAGATTGCCTTTGATACACGGGTGTCTTTTTACGCGGACTGGATTGATAGCGTGGTGGGCTCAAGCCTCACGGTCAATCTGCCACCCGGCACACCGTTGGATGGCACGGCGGGCACCGGCACCATCTCCATACCCGATGATACCGAGCCCGACCCTGGTAACATCACCAACCCCGCCAATGACCTGCTGTTTGCTGCTAGCTCCGGCAATGTCATCAGCGCTGGTAATGGCCAAGACACTATTGTCGGCAATAATGATTTCAACATCATCTATGGCAATCAGGATGAGGACCTGTTGTTCGGCAATGGCGGCACTGATGTGTTGTATGGCGGTCAGGATTTGGATGTCCTTTATGGCGGGACCGAGCTTGATTTCATCTATGGCAATAAGGGGGACGACATCCTCTACGGTAATCAAGGGCTCGATATCCTATACGGCGGTCAGGGTAATGACGTGCTTTATGGTGGCCAAGGCAGCGATGGCTTACAAGGCGGTGTAGGCGATGACCGGCTCATTGGCAACGCCGGCGGTGATGTGTTTGTGATCCGTGCGGGTGGCGGGACCGATGTGATTGTCGATTATAACGGCTTTGAAGGGGACGGTATCACCGGCGGCGTGTTTTCCCTGGGCAGCCAAGCTTTTGTGTTGAGCGATGGTAATGGCGTGGCCCTGGTCGAAGGCGATCAAACCCTTATACTTTTGGGCGTCACCTTAACCGACCCGGTGATCTTCTTTTAAAAAACGCCCTGCCCTATGCCGGTCCTGTGTGGAGAGGGGGTGGGTAACGGCCACGGGTAGCACGCGACGCCCTAGGTGTTCTTGCATCCGGCGCTTGCATCGGCCTGTGATCCTCGCCAGTCTAAAACAATGACCTGACGATAGACCCCGGGAGCGATCATGACCTCAGATTTTAATGCGCAGGCACGGGTGTCTGTGCCAACCAGCTCGGCATTTGATCCCAGCTATGTGGTAAACCCCGGCACAGCGGCGGATGCCGTCGTTGGTATATTCGGGGCAAGCGGGCGTGGGTCGGGTGCCGTTTTGGGAGATGGCCAATATGTCCTGACCGCCGCCCATGTGATTTTTGGCGAACCCACAAGCTCCTTACAAATCCGGCTTGATTTGACCTCGGGTCAGCAGTTCATCAACGTGGCAGAGGTGTTCATCCACCCCGATTACAGCCCTGATGCCACCGGGTTTAGCTCAGCCAACGACATTGCCATTATGCGGCTAAGCAGTGCCGCACCTGTGGCGGGGTTTGACATTTATCGCGGGAATAACGAGGTCGGCAGCGTGTTTACGCTCACCGGCTATGGTGTGGCCGGCACCGGTGCGGCTGGGACCGTGGCTAATGACCCCGGCGATGGGGATGTAAAGCGCACGGGACAGAACCGCTATGATGCAGTGGATGGCCAAACGGTCTTTGGCCTGGATGATTTCTTGGGTGACCCCACCCCCGATGGTTCTTTGCTGTTCTATGATTTTGATGACGGCACCCGGCAGCGTGATGCCATGGATGTGGAGTTTGGCATCGCTGATACCGGCCTGGGTGCTGCCGAGGTGAATTCCACCAGCGGGGACAGCGGCGCCCCCACGTTTATCAATGGTCAGATCGCCGGGGTGGTATCGGGCGGCACCAGTTCGTTTGCCGATATCGACAATCAGGTGAACGCATCATTCGGTGAGATATCATTCGACACCCGTATCTCATTCTTCCAAAGCTGGATTGATGGCATCGTGGGCACCAGCTTGACCGAACAATCTCCAGGCCAACTACCAGACACCACGGGCACAAGCGCGGCTGATGTGATCAACGCAAACGCCCAAGGCGGCACCATCCGTGCCGGCGATGGGGCCGACACCGTTTTTGGCAATGTGGGCGGCGATATCATCTATGGTAACCCCAAGGATGATTTGCTCTATGGCGGTGATGGGCTGGATGTTTTGTATGGCGGCCAGGACAGTGACCGGCTGTTTGGGGGCAATGGCAATGATGTGCTCTACGGCAACAAAGTCGGTGACCAGATTTACGGCAATCAGGGCAATGATACGCTTTATGGCGGCAAGCTGAATGACAGCATGTTTGGCGGTCAAGGCGACGATGCCCTGTATGGTGGCCAGGGTGAGGATGTCTTAACCGGCAATGGCGGTGGCGACTTTTTCGTGGTCACCGCTGGCAGTGGTTCGGACACAATCCTCGATTACAACCAAGCCGAGGGCGATATTATCCTGGGTGGCTTCTTCTCACCATTCAGCCAGGCTGAGTTTACCAATGGCGGCTTACTTTTGCGTGAAGGCGATCAAACCTTGTTCTTGGTTGGGGTCACCAGTGCCGACGCCGTCAGCTTGTTATGAGCGCGTTTTATGATGGGATGAGATGCCGTGACGTTTAAGGCTTGGTTGCTTCACTGACGCTTACTGGCATAATCATGCATGTGCTCGAAGCATGGGCATAAAGCTTGCCATCATCACCATATAATTTGCCCTCAGATGTGGCCATGCGGCGCCCGCGGTGGATGACATTTCCCTCTGCCCTCATCCGGCTTAGTTTGGCGGTCACACCACACACATAATTGATCTTCAACTCCAAGGTTGTGTACATCTCCTCCGCGCTCAACGTGGTGTGGATACAGCACGCTGCCACACTGTCGAGGATCGTGGCCATCACGCCCCCATGAACGGTACCAATCGGATTATATTGGTATTCACGCACCGGCATTGAGAACACCACGCGCCCTTCGGCCACATCATCAAACCGCATCTCAAACAAATCAAAGATCGGCGGCATGGGGATCGTGCCATCACGCCCGGCTTGTAAGAAACTCAACCCATCCATACGGCGTGCAGCGGCTGCCAGGGCACTAGGATCAGACCAGGTAAAGCTATGTTGCCGTTCTGCCGATGCGTTCATAAAAACCTCCCAGGTAGATGTCATGTAAGGCGATGCTTGCCCTTTTAAGTTGCATTCAGATCATAACGCTGCCAGCATCCGTAGCACTATGCAACGTACAAGTTTCTCCGATATTGATTGCCCGATCGCCCAATGCCTTGAGGCTGTTGGTGATTGGTGGTCCTTGATGATCATCCGCGACGCCATGCTAGGGGTACAGCGGTTTGAGGATTTTCAGGAACGCCTCGGCATCGCCCGTAACATCCTGTCCCAGCGCTTGAAGAAGCTGGTATCCGAGGGGGTTTTACGGCGACGGGAATACCAACAGCGCCCAAGGCGCGTGGAATATGTACTAACGGCCAAGGGGCGTGACCTATTTCCGATTATTGCCACTATGATCGAATGGGGTGGAAAATGGGGCCGTGATGATTTGGGCAAAACTCAAAAATTAGCATTCCCCGATACGGGGACTGTGGCCAATGCCCAAGTGGTGGATGAAGAAACCGGGCGCGTGATCGACTTATCAAGCGTGTTGCTTCTTGAAACCCAAACCGGCAAGCCGGTGCAACCCACCACCCGGCGCCGTCAATAAGCAGCATTCAAACCCAGATTAAAGACACAAAAAACCACCGGCACATTTTGCGACAGTGGTTTTTCTGGTGAGAGGGCGGTGTTTGCCTCTGGGATATTATGCAAGCAGCCCCGTTAACCTAGCGTTTGTGGGGACGACTTAATTCACGAGCGGCCTGTTTTAAGGCTCGTCAATTACAACCCAGGCCGGGCTTCTGATGGCGGCGGCCCATTGGGCGCGGGCGGACCGAAATGAGGAATGTTGGGCATTTGCTTTTCGCCATGGCGGTTTTTCCAAGCGCCCAGACGGCCCTTGCTATCGCTGATTAAAGCCGATGGATCATCGCCGAACCGGTTATCGTTCTCGGCCTTACCATCATAGGCCGGATCATTCGCAGCCTCAGGACCTGAGGCCAGTTTTTGAGCCGTGGGACCGCTACCCGGCAGATCAACCCGCGCGGCAGCAGCAGAGGCAACCTCAACACCGATCCTATCACGGAACGCTTTTTCGACCCGCGTGCCCACTTCGAACCGGGCCAGTTGTTGTGCCTTCAACACCTCAGCCCGATCATCGCTATTCAGCATGGCTTCGCGTTTTTGCACGGCCATTTCGGTCAGCGCCGATAGGTAGGCATCGCCATTGTTATCATCTTCGAGCCGCAACGCGGTCATGGCCAAATATTCCAAATCGGTCTTACCGATCAGGCCTGATTCCCGGTGACGTTTGGCGTAATCATTATTGGGCGTGCCAAAGGCGTGGGCGATGGTCTCGGCCTTCTCCGCCATGGTCATGGATTGGCCCACATAAAGCGCGCTGTCAGGATTGGCGACAAAGGCAAGGGCCGGCACTTTATGGCCCCCATCAATAACCGCTTCCACGATACGGCGCTGATAGATGTCTTCCATCCCTTTCGGGGTTTCCTGGGCAATCACCTCAGCCAGCATGGTGTGGGCCGTGGCTGCCGGTGCGAAATAAACCGCCCCGGGCACACGGCCATCATCACTGGCGTCCAACCCGAGGGTTAGGCCAGGCGCTGCTTTGGACCCACGGTAGAAAATATCTTGGACGGCGAAGTCACGGCGAAAGCCAGTGATTTCCGAATTGTGGCGTTCCGTCTGTCCAGGTGGTGGGTTGGCACAGATAGAGCCGTAAGCGAACAGAAAAAAACCACGCTCACCGGTTTCCGGATGCGTGGTCATCAAAGCGTCTAAAGGCGGCGTGGAACCGCCGGGCCAAGTGTCGCCGATCGTGGGCGTGCTATCCGATGCCGGCGGTAAAGTGTTGCCATCATCTTCGTTATGTTTTGCAAGCCCTGACATTCGTACCTAAACGCTCTTACAAGATTTATTCGCACACTGCGTACTTATTATCATAGGTGCTATGCATGAAAGTATGAACTCATGTCTACAAGGCTAATGTTGCGACGCGAAATAACCCTGTGGAAATCTGCTGATAATTCCGCCTTTGCCTTGATTTCCGGGTGTTTCAACCCGGGAAAACAGCCAGGGGTTGATTACCCATTCAGCCTGAGCTACAACCGCAAGTCGCAAAAACCAGAATTTTAATGGTTTATGTGATGTTCCAGAGCGACATGGCGATTGGCAGCGGTGATAACACCGACAGCCAGGGCATGCCTCGTTGCTCTTAAAAGCACTCTAATGGAGATAGAAATGCCCAAAATGAAAACCCGAAGCAGCGTCAAAGGCCGCTTCAAAATCACGTCGAGTGGTAAGGTGAAAGCGCGCAGCGCCTTCCGTCGCCACATGATGGAAAACAAATCACAAAAGATGAAGCGTCAGTCCCGTGCTGACAAAATCCTGGACGAGGGTGATGCCCGTCTGGTGAAGCGCTTCATGATGCCTTACGGCAAGAAATTTAGTTAAGGGAAGGGATTAGACATGGCACGTGTAAAACGCGGTGTGACAACCCACGCCCGCCACCGGAAAGTTATCAAAGCCGCTAAAGGTGCGAGAGGTCGTCAAAAGAACACCTTCCGCGCCGCTAACCAGCGGGTGGAGAAGAACGGTCAGTACGCTTACCGCGACCGCCGCCAGAAGAAGCGCCAATTCCGCGCGCTCTGGATCCAACGGATCAATGCTGGCGCTCGCTTGAACGAGATGACCTACTCCAGCTTCATGAACGGCTTGAACAAAGCCGGCATCGAGTTGGACCGCAAAGTTCTCTCTGATATCGCCATTCACGACCCGGCGGCCTTTACCGCCCTGGTTGAGCAAGCAAAGGCAGCGCTCGACCAGGCAGCATAAGCCGGTTCGCCGAGCGGATGGTTGTGGGCGATGTGACGGGAATATCCCGCTGATCGCCAAACCAACACCAAACAACATAGGTCTCGGCACCCGCCGGGACCTTTTTGTTATCCAACCTCCAGTTTTCACGCCGTCTTGGCGTCCTATCACAAGAGTGACCCCATGCTTGATCAAGCAGCCCAACTCAAAGACCAATTACTCGAAAAGATCGAAGCCGCCGGCGATATGGCGAGCCTGGAAGATGTCCGGGTCACGGCCCTGGGCAAAAAGGGTCAATTGACCGAACTCATGAAAGGCTTGGGTAAACTCGATCCCGAGGCCCGCAAATCCACCGGCCAAGCCCTGAACCAGGTAAAGCAAGCCATCGCTGACGCCCTGGAAAGCCGTCAGGAGACCTTAAAGGCGGCGGAGCTGGAAGCCCGCCTCGCGGCCGAAACACTGGATATGAGCTTACCCGTGCGGCCCGAGCGCCAGGGCATGATCCACCCCATCAGCCAAACCATTGAGGAATGCATCGCCATCTTCGCCGAGATGGGCTTTGTGGTGGGTGAAGGCCCGGACATTGAAAATGATTGGCTGAATTTCGGTGCGCTCAACATCCCGCCCGAACACCCGGCCCGGCAGATGCACGACACCTTCTATATGCCTAAAGCCAAGGGCGAGGAGGCCCAGGGACCTGAAGGTGAGATGGAGCGGGTCTTACGCACCCATACCTCGCCTGTGCAAATCCGGTCCATGACCTCCACCAAGCCGCCGATCCGGGTGATCGCACCGGGCCGCACCTACCGGTCCGATTACGACATCACCCACACGCCCATGTTCCACCAAATCGAAGGGCTGGTGATTGATAAGGCCACCCATTTCGGCCATCTCAAAGGCTGTTTGGAAGAGTTCTGCCGCACCTATTTTGAGATCGACGACCTGCCCCTACGGTTCCGACCCAGCTACTTCCCGTTCACCGAACCCTCGGCTGAAGTGGATATCGGCTGCCGTCGCGCTGGTGGCACTCTGGAGTTGGGCCCCTATGGCGATTGGCTCGAAATTCTGGGCTCGGGCATGGTGCACCCCAAAGTGATCGCCAATTGCGGCCTGGACCCCAATGAGTATCAGGGCTTTGCCTTTGGCATGGGCATCGAGCGGATCGCCATGCTGAAATACGGGATCCCGGATCTGCGCACCTTCTTCGAAAGCGACCTGCGCTGGCTCAGGCATTACGGCTTTGTTCCGCTTGCCCGCCCCAATGTCGCCTTTGGCCTCTCCGGCTGAGCAGGTCACCCAGGTCACAGACCTGGACCATTCTTTTTGTTTTAGAGATTAGTAACGATGAAATTTTCTCTCTCTTGGTTGCGTGAGTATTTGGATACCGATGCGTCAGTCGCTGAATTGTCGGTGGCGCTGACCTCTCTGGGTCTCGAAGTCGACGGTATTGAGGACCCGGCGGAGAAGCTCGCGGGCTTTACGATTGCCGAGATTACCGCGGCCTCCCAGCATCCCGATGCTGATAAGCTTCAGGTCTGCACCGTCAACACGGGGTCTGAGACCATCCAAGTTGTCTGTGGTGCGCCCAATGCGCGGGCGGGCCTTAAAGGGGTGTTCGCCCCTAGCGGCACCCATGTGCCGGGCATCGATTTGACCCTCAAAGCTACCAAAATTCGCGGTGTGGAAAGCAACGGCATGATGTGCTCTGAGCGCGAGTTGGAGCTGTCCGATGAGCATGAGGGCATCATCGACCTGCCGTCCGATGCGCCGGTGGGTGCAGCCTATGTGGATTACGCCGGGCTAAACGATCCGGTGTTTGAGATTGGGCTAACGCCTAACCGTGGGGATTGCGCTGGGGTCTATGGCATCGCCCGCGACTTGGCGGCAAAAGGCATCGGCACCCTCAAGCCCCTGCCGGGCAAGCCGGTGGCTGGCCAGTTCGATAACCCGATCACGATTGCGATCCGCGACGATGCGGCGGCAGCCTGTCCGGCCTTTGCTGGGCGCTTGATCAAGGGCGTGAAGAACGGCCCATCGCCCGACTGGCTGCAAAAGCGCCTGACCGCTATTGGCCTGCGTCCCATCTCAGCCCTGGTGGATATCACCAATTTCTTCACTCACGGCATGGCGCGACCGCTCCACGTCTATGATGCCGGTAAGCTGACCGGTGGCATCACGGTGGGCCTGACCGATGGGTCTGAGGCGTTTGATGCGCTCAATGACAAACACTATGACGTGCCTGCCGGTGTGGTGAGCATCAATGACGATGCGGGCTTCTTGGGCCTGGGTGGTGTCGTGGGTGGCGTGTCCTCAGGCGTGGATGAGAACACCACTGATGTGCTGCTCGAATGCGCCCTCTTCGATCCGATTAAGATCGCCGAGGCAGGCCGCGCCATGCAGATCGACAGCGATGCCCGCTACCGGTTCGAACGCGGCGTGGACCCGGCCACGGTTACCCTGGGGACCGAATTAGCCACCGCCATGATCTTGGAGATTTGCGGCGGTGACGCCAGTGCTGTCACCATTGCTGGCAACATTCCTGTGGTCGATCGTGACTTCGCTTACCGGCCTGAACGCACTGAGACCCTGGGTGGTCTCTATGTGGATTTGGATGAGCAACGGGCGATCCTCGAACGCTTGGGCTTCACAATTCGCACCGATGGCTCACCCTGGATGGTCATGCCGCCCAGTTGGCGTCCCGATATCGAAGGCGAGGCTGACATTGTCGAGGAAGTGCTGCGCGTCCATGGTTACGACCGGGTGCCTGCCGCGCCCATGGAGCGTGACCAGGTGGTGACCGACTTGGCTGTGGGGCTGGAACGTCAACGGGCTGGGCACGTGCGTCGTGTCTTGGCCGCCCGCGGTTTGGATGAGGCAGTGACGTGGTCATTCCTGGCCCCGGCCAAGGCTGATCTGTTTGGTGGTGTGGGTGAGGATCTGCACATCATCAACCCGATCTCGACTGATTTGGCGGTGATGCGCCCTTCACCCTTGCCCAATTTGATTGAAGCCGCCGGGCGTAATGCCGACCGCGGGATGGCCGATGTGGCGATTTTTGAGGTGGGCCCCGCCTTTGAAACCGCCGATGAGACAGGCCAGCGCCATGTGGCGGCAGGCATCCGCCTGGGCCATGGCCGCCCGCGCCACTGGGCTGATGCGGCAAGGTCTGTGGATGCCTATGACGCCAAAGCCGATGCCCTGACTGCCCTGCAAGCGGCTGGTTTGCCCACCGCAAATCCGCAAATGACGGCGGATGCCAATAGCTGGTATCACCCCGGCCGTTCCGGTGTGTTCCGCTTGGGCAAAAATGTGTTGGCTCAGTTTGGCGAAGTGCACCCCAGCGTCGCTGAGGCCTTCGGCATCGACCAACCGCTGGTGGCTTTTGAAGTCTTCATCGATGCGGTGCCCGTGCCGAAGAAGAAATCCGGTCCCGCCCGTCCTAAACTGGAGCGCTCAACCCTCCAGCCGGTGAGCCGCGACTTTGCCTTTGTGGTTAAGGATGAGGTCAGTGCCGACAAGCTATTGCGGGCGGCCATGACCGCGGACAAAAAGCTCATAACCCATGCCGAGCTATTTGATGTCTATGCCGGTAAAGGGGTCGCCGACGGGCATAAATCCCTGGCGATCAGTGTCACCTTACAACCCATCAACGCGACCCTCACCGATGCGGAGATCGAGACCGTGGCCAAGGCGGTGGTTGCCCAGGTGGAGAAACAAACCGGCGGTAGTTTGCGCTAATCAACTTATCTCGTCGCAATTTTTAGAATTGTTCTATAGTAGGTCTGCAGAAGCTGGTCGGTGCCGCACAAAGCGCTTAGCCCACCGGCATTTCTCATGTGCTTGCTTGGTGATGTAGCGGTTCCTATGACCGACGACGATACAGATAGCTTAGTAGGTAGCCTGCTAAACATGGGCTATTTGAAGAAGCATCAAAAGAAGGCAGACCAGGGGACATCACCGGATGCCAGCGACAATGATGCCGACCCGGTTGCAGAACCTAGTGTAAAGGCACCAGATCATCTGGAGCCGAAATCAGATTTGCCGGCGCCACGGGCGACCGCCATGCCACTGGCGAAAAAATCAGCCGACCCCAAAAAGCCAGCGGAAAATAACTCACCTGAAAAAAGCCAGCGCCGGGCAAGCCAAGCGCCACCACCCGGAGAGAAGGTCGCGCACCGGCGCGCCCGGAAGCTGCGTGAACTAGCAGCCGAGCAAGAGAAAGCCGACGAGACCCAGACGGAGCCGCTTGCCAGCCTTGGGGCTGATGATGGCAAGAGCGGGGACATCATCGCTCGTATGGCCCGGGAGCCAGTTTCCCCACCGAAACCAGATCCTGCCGCGAAAGCCGAAGAGAAGAAAAAGCCATCGGCGAAAGCCACCGATGGTCTGCGCGGTCTTGCCGATACCAAGACCCCGAGTGAGGAGTACCGGCGCCGGCGCAAACTGTTGAAATATGACGTGGATATCGGCGGGGATGGGCTCGATACAAAATTCGCCCGCTATGATCGGCGTAAGCAAGCGATGTTTTTCGCGGAGATGTTGGCCACGCGCCAATTCGATAGTTTCTCCAGCGACAAGGTGTGGCGCGCCGCTCGGATGGAGAGCCGGATCACGTTTCTCAACGCGCTCCTGGCCATTCATTCCAAGATCTATGGGCTAAGCCCCGCCAAGCTAGATGACCGGTTTTATGAGGATATCAGCAGCATGCCCAGCGCTGCTTTTAACCCCACGGGCAATACGAGCTTTGATCGCGAGCGTGGGATGATTTTGCTCTACTCGCCGTTTTGGAAGAATGAAGTTAATTTCCAAACCATGGTGCGCGAATGTGTCGAGCAGAACATCCGGCACCATGTGCGCCAATGGGCTCAGCTGTACTCCAATGGCCAATTACGGCCCGATGACCCGCGCTTTGCCCAAGCAGCTCTGTTTCATATTCAGCTCGAAACCTATGACGAGATCTCCGACGCCCTGAGTGCCGAGGCTCGGCAAGCCGGTGAACATGTGGAAACAAAGCAATTCGTGATCGATGGTGAGATGGGCTTTGATGTGCATGCAAAATTGGTGAGCAGGTCCATCCATGCCCAATTACTTGATGTGATCGACGAAGCCGGTGGGACAGGAAGGCGCTGATGAATAAGCCCATTCCCATGACCCAACGGCTTAAGATCGCCATTCTCGATGATGACGGGAATGGGCGTGTCTTGGGCATTTTGCGTTTGGAACGGGGCCACCAGCTGACCATCGATCAGGCTGAGGGCGGGGCCGATGCTGTGCTCCAGCGATTGTGCGACAAGTATAATGGCATGGACCGGATCCTGCGCGATGCCCCGGCCCCCGATAGCAACCCCATGGAGAGCTGGTCGCAGATTGTCGGACGCCAAGATGAAGGCTTTGCCGACGCCCTGGTCGCTGCCATGGAAGATGATTTCGGCCTGGAAGTCAGCCGGGCGTAAGGGCCCAAGTTTAGGCCCCTAATGGGCTTCGGCCCAGCTATCGGCTTGGTTGACGTCGACCTCAAGGGGTACGCTCAAGCTCGCCGCTTTGGCCATGACCCGCTTGATCAGCTCAATCGCTTTTTCCGCCTCATCCTTCGGCGCTTCGAACACCAATTCATCATGGACCTGTAGCAGCATACGAGTTTTCAGCCCGGCATCGGCCAAGGCACCGGGTAGCTGGATCATGGCGCGTTTGATGATGTCAGCCGCCGTGCCTTGGAGGGGGGCGTTGATCGCCTGACGCTCGGCAAAACCGCGCATGGCTGGGTTCTTATCCTTAATGCCTGGCATGTAACAGCGGCGGCCAAACAGGGTTTCCACATAGCCATGCTCACGGGCGAATTCCTTAGTGTTCTCCATAAACTCTGTGAGTTCCGAGAACCGGCCCAGATAGGCGTCGATATAGTCCTTAGCCTCGCCATTGGAGACCTGGATTTGCTTTGCCAGACCAAAGGCGCTGATGCCGTAGATAATGCCAAAATTAATCGCCTTGGCCCGGCGGCGCATCTCGGACGTCATCTCATCGAGCGGGATGTCAAAGACCTGCGATGCAGTGGCGGCATGAATATCGATGCCGTTCTTAAACGCATCTTTTAGCGCATCGATCCCGGCCATATCGGCGGCCAGGCGCAACTCGATCTGGGAGTAATCGGCGGCGATAAGCACATGGTCTTTGGGCGCCACAAAAGCCGTTCGAATCTTCCGCCCTTCCTCAGTCCTGATCGGAATGTTCTGTAGGTTCGGGTCGGACGATGACAACCGGCCCGTGTTGGTGGCGGCCATGGAGAAAGACGTGTGAACCCGGCCGCCGGTGGGAGAAGAGACGATGTCGTTTTGCAAGCTGTCGGTATAAGTGCTCTTGAGTTTTGACAGGGACCGCCATTCCAGAAGCTTTGCCACCACCTCATGTTCCTCTGACAACGGCTCCAGCACATCGGCGGCGGTGGACCAGGCGCCGGTCTTGCTTTTCTTGCCACCGGGCAGGCCGAGATTATCGAACAGCACCTCACCCAATTGCTTGGGCGAACCCAGGTTGAATTCGGTGCCCGCCAGGCTGTGTACTTCGCCCTCAAGAACCTGTAAGCGCTTGGCGAAATCCTCACTCATGGCGCGCAGGACCGTGGCGTCCACGGCAATGCCGTTTAACTCCATCTGCCCGATCACAGATACCAGCGGCCGTTCGATGCGCTCATACACATACGTCATTTTATCGGCGATCAAGCGGGGCTTGAGCACCCGGTGCAGGCGTAAGGTGGCTTCGGCATCCTCGGCGGCGTATTTCGCGGCGGTGGGGATTTCCACCTGATCAAAGGTTATCTGCTTTTTACCCTTACCCACCACGCTCTCGTATTTCACCATCTCGTGGTTGAGATACATCAGTGCCAGATTGTCCAGGCCGTGGCTGTGCTGGCTACCATCGAGCACATAAGACAACAGCATGGTGTCATCCACCGGCGTCACATCCACGTCGAGCCGCTTGAGCAACTGCCAGTCATATTTGAAATTATGCCCGATCTTGAGCACCGACGGGTCTTCAAGCACTGGCTTCAGGGCTTCGATCACTTGGTCCGTGGGCAGCTGCTTGATGTCATCGCCTTCTTTGGCTTCAAGCAGATCCTGGGCTTGCACATGAGCCAGCGGGATATAGGCACCACCCTCGGGCTTCGCCGCCAGGCAAATGCCCACCAGCTTGGCGGTAGGCGCGTGCAGGCTGTTGGTCTCGGTGTCAATCGCCAGGAACCCGGTTTCAAACGCATCGGCGACGATAACCTCCAGGGCTGCCATATCGGTGATGATCGGGAACTCGCAATCGGCGATGGCTTTGAAGCTGTCGGCCTTGGGAGCGCTGGTGCTGGCTTGGTCCTGACCGGCAGCGGGCGGGATGGCCGTGGCACCGCCTTCGGTCAACTGATCCACCACGCGGGTCGTCAAGGTTTTGAAATTCTGGTCACGCAGGAACCCGCCCAAGGTCTCCGCTGTTGGCTGTTGCGCGGTCAGTTGCTCGAGAGGTTCGGGCACCGGGGTTTCGGTGTCGAGGGTGACCAGCTTCATGGATATACGCGCTTGCTCGGCAAACTCGATTAGGTTTTCGCGGCGCTTGTTTTGTTTAATCTCTGCCGCCCGGTCGAGCAGGGGTGCGCCCCGCGGCCTCGAGCATCATCCACGCGTCCAAGAAGGCGCAGACGAGCTTGCGGGGATCGCTACACACCTGAAGCACGTCCTGTTGGGATCGACCGGAGACGAGG
>JBCCBF010000357.1:0-2659 GCA_039814445.1 Pseudomonadota bacterium | reverse complement strand
CAACCCGCCGATTGACAGTTTGCGCGAACGCCGGGTGATGAGCCTGCGCACGCGGTTGGGTAATCTGGGCAATATCCTTGACGAAGATGCTAGCCAGTGCAATCTGCTGCAGCTCGATAGCCCCGTGCTCACCAACGCTGAGTTTGCCGCCATGCGTGAGCATATGGCGGATACAGCGGCGGTGATCGATTGCACCTTTGCGGTCACGGGTGGCGAGAACGAGCTAAAAGACGCGCTCCAGCGCATCCGGCTTGAGGCCGAAGACGCCGTTCGCCGTGGTGCTACTCATATCATCTTAAGTGATGAGGCGATGAATCGCGACCGGGCGCCGATTCCCATGATCCTGGCCACAGGGGCCGTGAATACCTACCTGATCAAGCAATCCTTGCGCACCTTCACCTCGCTCAATGTGCGGTCTGGTGAGTGCATGGATGTGCAGTATTTCGCCGTCCTCATTGGCTGTGGTGCGACCACGGTTAATGCCTATCTGGCGCAAGAAGCCATCGCTGACCGCCAGGCCCGTGGCCTGTTTGGTGACATGCCGCTCGCCGAATGTCTGAAGCGGTTCAAAAAGGGTATTGACGAAGGCTTGCTCAAGGTGATGTCCAAGATGGGCATCTCGATCGTCTCCTCCTATCGCGGTGGCTGTAATTTCGAAGCCGTGGGCCTGTCGCGCGCCTTGGTTGCTGAATACCTGCCGGGCTGTACCAGCCGTTTGTCGGGTATTGGCTTAACCGGGATTATGAGCAAAGTACTGGCCCAGCACGAAAAAGCGTTTGATGAGGAAGTGATCGCCTTGCCCGTGGGTGGTTTCTACCGCTATCGCCGGGGTGGTGAGCGCCATGCTTGGGAAGGGGGCTTGATGCACACCCTGCAAGCGGCCGTCACCAATGACAGCTATCACACCTATAAAAAATACGCGAAGCAACAGCATGACCGCCCACCGACCAATCTGCGCGATCTGCTTGATTTCCGCCCGGTGACCGAGGGCCTCTCGATTGATGAGGTGGAGAGCATCACCGAACTGCGCAAACGCTTTGTGACCCCGGCCATGAGCTTGGGTGCCTTAAGCCCCGAAGCCCACGGCACGCTCAACGTGGCCATGAACCGGATCGGGGCAAAATCTGATAGCGGCGAAGGCGGCGAGATCAAAGAGCGCTACAAGCCCGATGCCAATGGCGACAATTGGAACTCGGCGATCAAGCAGGTGGCCTCAGGCCGCTTCGGCGTCACGGCGGAATATCTGAACCAGTGCCGGGAGATTGAGATTAAGGTGGCCCAGGGTGCGAAGCCCGGTGAGGGCGGCCAGCTGCCTGGTTTCAAAGTGACGGAGATGATCGCCAAACTGCGCCATTCGACACCCGGCGTGATGCTGATTTCACCGCCGCCGCACCACGATATCTATTCGATCGAGGATCTGGCCCAGCTGATCTATGACCTGAAACAGATCAACCCGGATGCCAAGGTCTGTGTGAAACTCGTAGCCCGCTCGGGCATTGGGACGATTGCCGCCGGTGTGGCCAAGGCCAATGCCGATGTGATCCTGGTATCCGGCCACAATGGCGGCACCGGGGCTAGCCCGCAAACATCGCTGAAATTCGCCGGTGTGCCGTGGGAAATGGGCCTGTCGGAAGTGCATCAAATGCTGACCCTCAACCGTCTGCGCCACCGGGTAAAACTGCGCACCGATGGCGGGATCAAGACCGGCCGCGACGTGGTGATCGCCGCCATGATGGGGGCTGAGGAATTCGGCATCGGCACCGGCAGCTTGATCGCCATGGGTTGTATCATGGTGCGCCAGTGCCATTCCAACACCTGCCCCGTAGGCGTGTGTACCCAAGACGAGGCTTTGCGCCAGAAATTCACCGGCACGCCCGAGAAGGTGGTGAATATGTTCACCTTCATCGCCGAGGAAGTGCGTGAGATTTTGGCGTCTCTGGGTCTGTCGAGCCTGAATGAAGCCATTGGCCGGACCGATCTGTTGCAACAGGTGAGCCGTGGCGCGCCCCATTTGGATGATCTGGACCTGAACCCGCTTCTGGTGCGGCCCGATCCGGGCGAAGATGCCATGTATTGCACCCTCCAGGGTCGCAATGAAGTGCCGGATACGCTGGATGCCCAGATCGTTGAGGACGCCAAGCCGTTATTCCACCACGGGGAAAAGCTGCAACTGGCCTATACCGTGCGCAATGTGCACCGGGCGGTGGGCACACGGCTATCGGCCCTGATCACCCGCCAGTTTGGGCAGACCGGCCTCAAGCCCAACCATATAACGGTTAAGCTGCGCGGTACTGCCGGGCAAAGCCTGGGGGCCTTTGCGGTCCAGGGCGTGCGGATTGAGGTGCTGGGTGATGCCAATGATTATGTGGGTAAGGGTTTGTCCGGCGGCACGATTGTGGTGCGGCCGCTCAATTCCAGCCCGCTGGAAAGCCACCTGAACACCATTATCGGCAACACGGTGCTTTATGGCGCGACCCAGGGTGAGCTTTATGCGGCGGGTCAGGCTGGTGAGCGGTTCTGTGTTCGTAACTCAGGTGCCACCGCCGTGGTAGAGGGCTGTGGTTCCAACGGGTGCGAATACATGACCGGTGGTGAAGTGGCGATCCTCGGGCCGGTGGGTGATAATTTCGGCGCCGGGATGACCGGTGGCATGGCCTAT
>JBCCBF010000238.1:0-4608 GCA_039814445.1 Pseudomonadota bacterium | reverse complement strand
TGCTGCACGCCTCAAACGCTTGCCAGAGGGCATGATCATCGCCATGGGTGTCACGCACTTGCGCCACGCATTCGCCCGTGGATGATTCTGGTGACCCGTGCAACACCCAATACCAATGCTCACCACGCCGCAAGCCATGATCATCGGCTAGGGTCAGCTGGGTTAACGCCCCGCCTTCAATCCGGTTCAGCCCGCCGTAAACCACCGCGGCAGCATCCACGGCACTACCGTTACCATGTTGTAAACGCTCACAAAATCGGACCCGCTCAAAGCGTTCTACCTGGCTTTGAGCGTGGTTGAACAGGTGTTCGTACAGAACAAAGGTCGCCGCAATCACGGCGGCCGAGGACCCCATGCCAGCCCCTAAAGGCAAAGCCGAACGGCTGCTCAACTTACCCGGCACGGGCAAGCGCCGTGTGTTGCTAACCCCAGGCACCGGCAAGTGGTTGAGCAACAGCATTAAAGTATAGACGGCCAAATCATCGGGGCGTTGGAGGATTTTCTGTACCGTCAGCTCCCCACGCGAGAACTGCTCAAACCGCCGATCAAGGCTTTGCTTGAAGGATTTGAGAAGGTCGAGCGGGTAAAGCTGGCCTTGGGATAAGTTTTCAAACGCCGTGCGCAGACCAGAACTGCGATGGCTGGGGGTAAACCACACATCCGTGTAGTGATCCACAGCCATCGAAAGCGCCGGCACGCCATAGACGGCCGCATGCTCACCGCACAGGATGACCTTACCCGGCGCGCGACCGATTTCAGGTATCAGCGCTGTCATAGAGGCGTTTGTGCTCATTGATCCGTGCCAGTCGGTATTGGCCCCGCGCGGCTGGGGCTATCACGTGATCGCTCCCATCCTGGGGATCGGGCGCATTCCATAAGTTTAAGTAATCACTATAACTTAACGAGGTGCGCTCGGCTAGCAGCCGCCGGTGATGGTCGGTAAACAAATGCTCTTGGTACCCGTCCTGCACTACCCCTGAGAAAAACTCCGCCACCGCCCCGGACCCATAGCTGAACAAGCCCACGGGTTTATCGGTTAAATCCTGATCCAGGGTTTCCAGCATGGAAATCAAGCTCAAATAAAGCGACGCGCTATAGCAATTACCAATCTCGCGGGCATACGCCATACCAGGCTCAATCAAGCTTGGATCGGGCTTTAGCTTATTCACCGACGACAGATGTCGATGGGCTTTTTCCGCCATGCGCGAGAAAGGCAAGTGATAGCAGAACTGGACGAAATCCCCGAATGCCCGACCACCATCAGCCTGATAATCGGCCCAAGCGTGAGCCAAGAAATGCATGTATTTGAGGGTCGAGTATTTACCATCAACCAGGGGGGTCTTGCGGTAATTAGGCCGCCAAAAATCCATGATGTCTTCGGAATGGCAACCGGCAGCCTCATCAAGCGCCAGGATCGCCGGGTTGGCACTGACCAACATGGCCACAGCACCACTGCCCTGGGTCGCTTCCGCTGGGCTGTCCAAATCATAGCGCGACACATCAGACGCAATCACCAGCACCTTACGGCTTGGCTTGCGGGCCACGTAACCACAGGCCATCTGCAAACCGGCGGTGGCGCTGTAACACGCTTGTTTTAATTCCACATTCCGGCATTGGGCTGGCAAGCCCAGCAAACGATGCACATAGATGCCCGCGGATTTTGATTGGTCGATACCAGATTCTGTGGCGAATAGCAGGGTATCGATACCGTCGGTGCCCACCGCTTCAATGATCGGCTTGGCCGCCTCTGCCGCCAGGGTGACAATATCCTCATCATGGGTGGTAATGGCAATCTTTGCCTGACCGATTCCCCGTGAAAACTTCTCCGGATCAATGCCGTGTTGTTGGGCGAGCGTGGCCAAATCCAGGTAATGCTGGGGCGCGTAAAAGCTCAGCCTATCAATACCGATTTTCGTCATGATTACCGCTTTGTCGGTAGTAAGAGCGCGTCATTCCCGCGTAAGGCCTGGCAATCAGCACAACCCAATAAGAACAAAGCGGTTTGAAATTCCCGTTGGAACTTCCGGATTTGATCCACCACAGCCTGGGTTGAGATTTGCGCCGCACGAAGGAATGGGGCCGCAATACCGCATATATCAGCGCCTAACAACACCGCTTTTGCCATATCGATACCGGTGCGGATACCACCACTGGCGATAAGCGTCGCCTCTTGCTTCGTTTTTGCGAGAGTTTCCCGGGCCATGATCAGGGATTCAACGGTGGTTAACCCCCAGTCCTGAAACACTAAACCCAGATCATCATCATCGGCCGTGCGTCGGTGATATTCAATCCGGCTCCATGACGTGCCACCACGACCAGCCACATCAAAATATTCAATACCGGCGTCGAGGCCCAATTCAATATCGGCAGGTGACATCCCGGCACCGACTTCTTTGAGCAAAATAGGCACGCTGACCTGTTTGGATAAATCAGCGATCTGGGCACCCAGATTGGAGAAATCGATATCACCCTCGGGTTGGATCGCCTCTTGCAACGGGTTTAGGTGCAAATACAGACCATCCGCGGCCAGCACATCAATCGCGTCTTGAAATTTATCCGCGCCAAACCCGGTATTGAGCTGGACCGCCCCGATATTCGATAACAAGACAGCGGTAGGCGCAAACTCACGCAAGGCGAAACTGTCGCGGGCCGCATGGTTGGTGAACATCACCCGCTGGGACCCCACACCCATGGCGATTTGGCATTCTTCGGCGGCTTCAGCCAGATGCCGATTGATCCGGCTAATTTCAATGCCATCACCACCGGTCATCGAGGAGATGAGCAAAGGGCAGCTTAGGGTCTTACCCATAAATTGGGTGCTAGTATCAACAGCATCCAAGGCAATTTCAGGCAGCGCCCGATGGGTCAGGCGAATATCAGCAAAACCAGTATCACGACGCTCGATCTCTAGATCATCAGCGAGGGCGCGCAAATGGTCCTTTTTTCTCGCGTTGATCTGGTCGGTCATACCCGTTCCATAAGGATATGGGTGCGCATCAACTCACCAGGATTGGTCTGTGCCGCCATCAAGGATAGCTCACCACACAAGACGGTCGCGGCACACAACACCGCCAAACGTCGGCCGTTCTCGCCGGGCGCCCGGTCTTTGCGGCAGCCCATCTGTTCCAAATGCTCTTCGGCTTGGGCATTGCCCTTACCACTGCCAACCGAACCCACAATCAAGTTGGGCAAAGTGCAGGAGAAATACAGGGAATCTTCACGGGCTTCACAATGGACCATGCCTTGCGAGCCTTCGATGATATTGGCGGCATCCTGACCCGTCGCCAGATAGAAGGCCAACAGCATATTGGCAAAATGGGCATTAGCGCTGCGCAAGCTGCCCGCGATGTTACCGCCGATGAGGTTTTTCTCCACATTCAACTGCACCATCTTTTCAGGTGTGGTGCGCAGCATCTTTGTGCAGATTTTCCGTGGGATCTCGATCTCAGCCACCACGTATTTACCGCGGCCCAGAATGCCGTTGACGGCGCTTGGCTTTTTATCGGTGCAGAAATTACCCGAAATGGTGCTGTAGCTAAGCTGCGGGTATTGTTCCAGGATCCAGCCCAACAAGGCATCGGCCGCCTTGGTCACCATGTTATGGCCCGAGGCATCGCCCGTGGTGCATTCAAACCGCAGATACAGCATGTTGCCGACAATCTGCCGGTTTAGACCGACCAGCTGGGCAAAACGGCTGGTGCTGCTGACGATCGCCGCCAGCTCATCCTGGCGCTCTGACAAGGACCGCCAGACGGCTGTGGCGTCTTCGGCATTATTCGCACGCAAGGCCACGGACCGGGACATGCGTTCATCGACCAGGGTACAGCGAATACCACCGCAATGACGCGACACCCGTGCCCCACGCCCGGTGGACGGCCATAGGGGGGTCTCATAGGTGGCCATGGGCACACTCACCGCTTCATCGACCACCTCGCCGGTGATTTCGATGGGCCCCACCCATTGGGTGGGAATGGGCGTGACGTGTGGTTCACTATGGCTCATCAACACTCTACCTTTTTCAGCCTTGCTTTGCGTGACCATTGCCGCGTAAAGCCTCGCCATCTTTCGTAAACAATCTTAGCCTGCCTGCCAATGCGGCAGGGCGACCAAATCCCTTGCTTACTTTTGATGAATTCTAAGAAGGCAATAATCAGCCAAAACCGCCCGGTCAAGCCTCGTTTCCGCCTTTCGGCTGCCTATGGCCCTATAAGAACGGCCCAGACAGCATGTGTTGAGCATGCGCTGGGCGTACCGATCCCCTGGTGATCCCCCGTTATGGCCCTTTATGACTGACCTCTATGTCTGATTTTTTGTTCAACACCTTGGTCTTTATCATCACCTATGCGGGTGAGGTGT
The DNA here is from genome assembly GCA_039814445.1 of Pseudomonadota bacterium. Classification (GTDB taxonomy): domain Bacteria; phylum Pseudomonadota; class Alphaproteobacteria; order TMED2; family TMED2; genus TMED2. Next base: position 252 of record JBCCBF010000238.1, on the reverse strand, counting down.
TTGGCACAATCTTTGGTGGTGGCAGCTTTTTTATTCAACCGGGACTTATCGCCCTGGGGATTGGGGCGAAGGTAGCTGTGGCCAATGATATCGCCTCGGCTTGTTTCTCAGCCTATGCCTATCTTTACGACCAGCGAGCATCGATCCGTGCCCAGGCGCGAAAATACCTCAAGATTTTTGTGGTCATGTTTCCGGGCATTCTGTTGGGAACCTTTGTGGGCGCCCGTGTGCTCAAAGCGATTCCGTCGGATT
>JBCCBF010000422.1:0-1834 GCA_039814445.1 Pseudomonadota bacterium | reverse complement strand
AGGCGTTCAACGTCGGCACCCGTCCTCGCCGTGGAGTTGACGTGAACGCGCCTGAATTATGCCGACGCGGTGGCGGACACCGGCTTGAGCAGCATAAGCAATTTACCTTTCACCAGCGGGATATCACCCAGCTAGATACGGCCGCTGAGGCGCTTTCCGATGATCCGGTTGCCTGGGCAGATATTGATTGTTTTGTGCATATGGCAGCCCAACCAGGGGTCCGGTATTCCCTGGAAAACCCTTATGCCTACCTTGATGCCAATGTGACCGGCCAGCTCGCGGTTTTGGAACTGGCGCGGCACCTGCCCCATCACCCGGCAGTGGTCTATGCAAGCTCGTCATCGGTTTACGGGCGCAATACTAAACGCCCTTACAGCGAAGATGATCGTACGGATCACCCCGCGTCGCTCTATGCCGCCACCAAACAGGCCGCGGAGCGCATCGCTGAGACCTATGCCCATCTTTACCCGCTGCACCTTACCGGTTTGCGATTCTTTACCGTCTATGGCCCCTGGGGTCGGCCTGATATGGCCCCCTATCTGTTCACAAAAGCACTGTTCGAAGACCAAACCATCAAGCTGTTTAACTATGGCAAACAGCGGCGCGATTTTACCTATATCGATGACATCGTCAGCGGGGTAGTGGCGGCTGTGGATAGAGCCCAACAGGCCAGTGTACAGGAAAGCGGCCATCACCGGCTTTTCAACCTGGGCAACAACCGCAGTGAAACGCTTGAAGACTTCGTAGCAGCGCTTGAAACCAGCACGGGTCGAACAGCCCGGTTAGAGCGCGTCCCGGCCCAACCCGGGGATGTGACTGAAACCTATGCGGATATTACCCGGTCGCAGACTGAACTGGGTTTTACCCCCCGCACGGATATGGCCGAAGGGTTAAGCGAATTTGTCGCCTGGTACCGGGATTACCACCAAATCAGCTGATGCGACCAAAGGCCATCATCAGCCGCAGCATCACCCCATCCACCCGACGCTGCCGGTGAAAAGCGTTACTGAACAGCGGGCTAAACTGGTAATCGCCACCACGATCCAACTGCAGAAAACGGACAAGCTGTGCCTGGGCATCGGGGGTCAGCGCCCCATCATCTACAGCTTGTAAGGCAGCGGCTTGACCGAACAAAGCCGGCATACGACCCGCCGATAACCGCTTCACACGGTTGACAAATTGACCGATGGGATTGCTGGCCATGCCAATCGCGTTGCGCCCATGCTGGCGATATAACAGGCTTGGTTCGGGATCCACATGGACCACACCACCCGCCCCAATGATCCGCAAATAGGCCCACCAATCATGGGTAATCACGCCCGGGGGCCACTCATGATCCAACAGTGCTAAGGCTGCGCGGTTCAACACAATGGTGCAACCCAGCGCAATGTTTTCCACCAAGGCATTGGGGAAACTGGGCGAACGCGGCCACAGCGGGGAATAGCCAAAAGGCTCCAAATTCGCATTGGCCAAGCGTGCCCGGCTGCAATAAAGCGCTGGCTGGGATGGGTCGCCAAGGTCCTGATGCCACTGGGCGGCGCGCTCTAGTTTCTCGGGCAGCCATTCATCATCTTGATCACAAAAGGCCACAAGGGGCGCGCTGTCTTCATCCGCCCTCACTGTACGAATTAAATGCTGAAAACTGCCGGTCGCACCACGTTTTTGTTGATCGTCTGGCAGCAGATGAATGGCGGACCAGTCCTCCGCCCAATGGCGCAACACAAGCGGCGTACTATCGGTCGACTGGTCATCGCGTACCAACACACGCAGGGGTGGGGAGGTCTCCATTTCCAAGTTGGTTATCTGTAGGCCTTGGTAGTCAAAATTAGCGAGT
>JBCCBF010000324.1:0-3253 GCA_039814445.1 Pseudomonadota bacterium | reverse complement strand
TCCGTTGGTCACACCCGATGGTGCGCCTACCGATAGGCTTCATAAGTTTAACCGCAGTGTGGGCACCCTGATGCCGCGGCCGGGTTTGGGCGTGTTGCCCAATGCCGATTAGCGTATAATCACGTCAATTTCACTGGGGTCATCAGGGCAAAGACGGCCCAGCTCCAACATCATCGCACCAAAGTTTTCAGGTTCGATGTCGATCTGATCGCTGTTGATATACAGGCCCGCGACCCGTGATTGATCGAGCAATAGGAAGCTTAATTCCACACAAATGGTTCGCGGCACCGCGCTTAGGTGTAACCGCGCCAGGGTGTTCTCGGTATTGAAGGGGGCTGCCCGCACCTCGCCGCCCCAGGCACTGACCAGTTTACCATCGGCCACCAGGTCCTTGGGCACCGCATCCCAGCGGGTTAGCAATTCGGTATTTAGGGGCGCATAGGTTTCACGCTCATCGGCGATAAGGCCAATCAGATCCACCAAGCGGGCGATGTGCAAGGAGCCCAGCTCTGGGGCTGCCAATTGTGCGGTAGCCACGGGCTTGCTGGCCATCACCACGCCCATGGCGATCGCTAAAACAGCCGCACTGCCGGCCATGGCCTTAAAAGCACGTAAAATATTATTCACCACAGCGATCAAACCAAGCGCTAGTCACGGAACATGTTCTGGAGCACATTATTCTGACATCATGCGTCATCGCCAGCTTTTTTGCCTGAAAAGCCTGCGCGGCGGCGCGAGAAGTTAGGTGGGAGACCGTTTTTGTGACCCTGGTGGCCGATCGTCAGCCCTTGGATGTAGAATTCTTGCACACAGCACGCCTGTTGCTCGATGAGATGAGCTTGGTGCGTGATGGTGATGGTCACGTGGTGGACCCCAATTCTGTGGAGGCTGACCCCATACGGTTTGAAGAGCAGCGGCGTTTAGCTTGGGCTCTGGTGCTGGTGGCCTTCACCCAAATGATTGATCGCGCTGGTTTGGAACGGAATTCCCTGCATATCGATCAACGGCTTCTCTATGACGCCATCAAGGGTATCCGCACCGCGGCTATCTTCTATCAATGGAAGCTCTCAACGATCAATCCTGTGTCTCATCGCAACGCGGTGCGTGATGTGATCGATCGCGCGAATTACGCCGGTAAGGTACAAGGTGTGCCCTGCCGGATTTGGATTGAGGATGGCCGCATCTGTGTCGATGACAGTTTGCTTGATCTGATGCAGCATCTGTTGCACATGCTGGATCCAAACTTACCGGACGTGGCCGCGAAGACGTCATAAAGCACGCCATCGCCGGGATAATGCCGTAACAGCGCTTCACTTTAAGACCCGCCGCCCCATGTTATCGCCATGACAGACGATTCCACACCCATTACGCCGAAACCGTTATTCAGCATGCGCGATGATCAGGCGATGCCGTTCGTCAAACGGCTCGTCGCGTGGATCGTGCGCGGGACCATCATCAGTATATTTGTGGCGATCACCGGCACCGTGGCTATTTTCACCGGCTATGCCGAAACCGGTGAGCAAGGGGCCAGTTGGCTTGATATTGCCACCCAGATCACGGGTTTAGCCTGGGGACTGGCCATGTTGTTACTGTTGGTTTTGCCCGTGCCCCTGTTTATGAGCGTGCGCGACCAGCGTCGGCGTAAAGCCGCCATGGATCAGTAGCCCAGAGCGGCTCGTCTTAGGGCGGATCTGGGGGACCAAGCCTCACGCTTGACCAATCCTGATCATCGGTCCACTGTCCTGTTCCAAGCCGGTATAAGCTGGCAGCAATCGAAGAATTACATGTGAGGATATGACCGTGAGTGGTGCTGCAACTGACTGGCATGCCAAGGCCGATACGCTAGCTTTCACCAATGATTTATTCATCGATGGTGACTTTAAGCCCGCCGCCTCTGGTAAGCGTTTTGCGGTAAACAGCCCGGTTGATGGCCGCCATTTGGCTGATGTGGCTGAGGGCGAAGCCGAGGATGTGGATCGCGCTGTGGCCGCCGCGCGGGCTGCGTTTAATGATGGCCGTTGGGCTGATCGTAAGCCCGCTGCGCGGAAAAAAGCGTTATTCCAATTGGCGGATTTGATTGAGGCAAACCGCGCCGAATTGGCGCTCACTGAAACCCTCGATATGGGTAAGCCGATTGGTGATTCCTATGCGATTGATGTGCGAGCCACGGCTAATTGTTTCCGCTGGTATGGCGAGGCGATTGATAAGATCTATGATGAGGTAGCGCCCACGGGGCCTGGCGATTTGGCGTTGATCACCCGTGAGCCTTTAGGGGTTGTGGGTGCGGTTGTTCCCTGGAACTTCCCCATGATTATGGCAGCGTGGAAGCTGGCCCCAGCCCTGGCGGCTGGCAATTCCGTGATCTTAAAGCCCGCGGAGCAATCCTCGCTCACCGCCTTAAAATTAGCCGCCCTCGCGCTGGAGGCGGGCATCCCACCGGGGGTGTTTAATGTGGTCACCGGGTATGGTCCCACCGCCGGTAAGGCCCTGGGCTTGCACCCCGATGTGGATGGTGTCTTCTTCACCGGCTCCACCGAGGTGGGTAAGCTATTCTTACAATATGCGGGCCAATCGAACATGAAGCGCGTGGGCCTCGAATGCGGCGGCAAAAGCCCCCATGTGGTGCTCGCCTCATCGAACCGCCTGGATGCGGCCGCCAGCGCCGCTGCCGACGCTATCTTCTTTAATCAAGGGGAGGTGTGCACGGCTGGATCACGGCTGATCGTGGAGCGTCCCATGGTGGAAGCCCTGGTCGAGAAGATCAAAGATAAGGCCGCCACCTATCAACCAGGCGATCCCCTCGACAGCAAGACCCGCTTGGGTGCGATTGTTGATGATACACAACTCAAGCGTATCTTGAGCTACGTGGACACAGCGCGCGATGAGGGGGCGGACATTGTGCTGGGGGGCAACCAGGCCCGCGCCGATAGCGGTGGGTTTTATGTGGAGCCCACCATCTTTGGCAATGTCACCAATAATATGCGCGTGGCCCGGGAAGAAATATTTGGCCCGATGCTATCGGTGATTATCGCCGATGATAAGGATCACGCGCTCGCCATCGCTAATGACACGATTTATGGGCTAGCCGCGGCGGTTTGGACCGATGATTTAAGCACTGCCCATCAATTCGCCCGGGGTTTACGCGCGGGCATGGTTTATGTGAATTGCTATGATGGTGATGATATTACGGTGCCATTTGGCGGGTATAAACAATCCGGCATTGGACGGGATAAGTCACTCCATGCGTTTGATA
>JBCCBF010000053.1:0-11470 GCA_039814445.1 Pseudomonadota bacterium | reverse complement strand
TGCTTAAGCAGATCATGGAAGCCGAGAATGTCGACCTCAAAGCCTGGCCGCCCAGGGTGTTGATGAGCGTTATTCAACGGTGGAAAGACCGCGGGCTGACCCCGGATAAATTAAGCCGGGCCGATGCTGGCGATTTGGCCGGTGGTCGCTTGAACGACATCTACAAACAGTATCAGGAGCGGCTGAAGACCCTGAACGCCTGCGATTTCGGTGACTTACTCCTGCACATGCTGGCGATCTTTCAAGACCCCGCACATGCCGAAGCGCTCCAGGGTTATCACCGGCAATTCAAATACATCCTGGTGGACGAGTATCAGGACACCAATGTGGCTCAGTATCTGTGGCTGCGGCTCTTGGCCCAAGCATCGAAAAATATCTGCTGTGTCGGTGATGATGACCAGTCGATCTATGGCTGGCGCGGGGCTGAGGTCGGCAATATCCTGCGGTTTGAGGAAGACTTCCCGGGGGCGGCCATCATCCGGCTTGAGGAGAATTACCGCTCCACCAGCCATATCCTGGCCTGTGCCACCGGCGTGATTGCCAACAACAATGGCCGGTTGGGCAAGACCCTGTGGACCGCGGCCGATGGCGGTGAAAAAGTGCGCGTCCGCCAGGTCTGGGATGGTGAGGAAGAAGCCCGCTGGGTCGGTGATGAGGTGGAAGCGCTTCAGGCTAAAGGTCAGTCGTTGGCTGATATGGCCGTATTGGTCCGCGCTGGTTTCCAAACCCGGGAGTTTGAAGAGCGGTTTATCACCCTGGGCGTGCCCTATGTGGTGGTTGGCGGGGCGCGGTTCTATGAGCGTCAGGAAATCCGCGACGCGCTCGCCTATCTGCGCGTGGTGGTGCAGCCTGCCGATGATCTGGCGTTTGAGCGGATCATCAACAAGCCCAAGCGTGGGATCGGGGCTAAGACCCTCCAAAACCTGCAAATGGCCGCCCGCGAGATGGGCGTGCCCTTGGCGGAGGCCACCTGGCGCATGACCGAGAATGGCGGGGTGAAGGGCAAGACCGCTACCACCTTGCGCGGTTTGATGGAGGATTTCGCCCGGTGGCGGTCGCTGATCGAAACCGAAGATCACGGCACGCTGGTCAAGATCATCTTGGAAGAGAGCGGCTATACCCGCATGTGGATGGAGGATAAATCCCCTGAAGCGCCCGGTCGTTTGGAGAACTTGAAAGAATTGGTCTCGGCGATTGAGGAATTCGACAGCCTGATCGGGTTTTTGGAGCACGTTTCCCTGGTGATGGAGAATCAGGAAAACGCTGATGGTGAAGCGATCACGCTCATGACCCTGCATGGGGCCAAGGGGCTGGAATTCGACACTGTGTTCTTACCCGGCTGGGAAGAGGGGGTGTTCCCCAACCAGCGCGCGATGGATGAGAGCGGCGTGGCGGGGCTTGAGGAAGAACGGCGTCTTGCCTATGTGGGCATCACCCGGGCGCGTAAATTGGCCATTATCACCCATGCGGGCAACCGGCGGATTCACGGCTCATGGACCAGCAGCTTGCCCTCCCGCTTTGTCGAGGAGCTGCCGCCTGAGAATGTGGATGTGGACGCCGAAGCCCCGGCGGCTGTGGCCAATCAGAGTTGGGGCCACGGCTTTTCGGGGCGGGCGGATTGGAGCCAAGTGGGCCAGGAGCCGAGCCAATCCGCCGAACGCCTGCGCGCTGCCATCAATGACGCCCGCAAACGCCCGCCGCCACCGGTCCTCAGCCCCAGCTATACCGTGCCCGACCGCCCACGCCCCAACGCGGCTTTTCAGGCGGGGGAGCGGGTGTTCCATGACAAGTTTGGCTATGGCACCGTGATCGGGTCAGACAATGACAAGGTGCGGGTTAAATTTGATCATTCGGGTGATAAGAAGCTGATGGACAACTTCTTAAAACCGGCAGGCCAGGCATGAGTGTCAAGCCAGGTGACAGCTGGCAGGTCACCATCCATCTCAGAGTTGATCATGCGGTGTCCGAAGCTTTTATCGCGGCGTTAGAGGATCATACCGACGCCCAGATGGAATTCGAGGTGGATGAGGATGTGTGGGCCGTGCGCGGTTATGCGGCCGGGCCACCCAACCAGCCAGCGATTGAAATGGCAGCGGCCCTTATCGCCAAGGGGTTTGACGTGGAAGAGCCAGCGGTCACGGTGGAGAAATTGCCGCCCACCGATTGGGTCGCCCATGTCTATGAAGGGTTTAAGCCGCTCACCTTAGGTCGGTTTTACATCCATGGCAGCCATATGGAGGATGCCCCGCCCGTTCATCATTGGGCGTTAAAGATTGACGCCGCCACGGCGTTTGGCACTGGCGACCATGGGTCCACCTCGGGGTGTCTTCTGGCCTTTGATGCCATCCGGCACCGGCGGCGTGTGCACCGGGTGCTTGATGTGGGCACCGGTACGGGAATATTGGCCATGGCTGGGCTGCGAGCGGGGGCTAGCCTGGCCGTTGCGGTGGATATCGACCCACAAGCGGTTGCCGTGGCCCATGAGAATGGCCGGATCAATGGGTTGAGCCGGTCGCTGCATACCGGGGTAGCCGATGGCACCCGCCATGGGCTTATTTGCCATCACCGACCCTATGATGTGGTTTTTGCCAATATCTTGGCCCGGCCGCTCATCCATTTGTGCAAAGCCATCGCGGGCGAGGTAGCACCAGGCGGCGATTTGATTTTGGCCGGGTTGTTGAACCGGCAGGCGGCAAAGGTCGGGGCAGCCTACCGGCGCCAGGGCTTAACGCTGGCGCGTCGGTTAGACCGCGGGATATGGACAACTCTGGTGATGCATCGACCGGGTGAACGCCAGTCGCCCCACCGGTGAGTTATATTTTCGCCCGTTTGGGACGATAGGCACCTTGGGCCAGGCGTTGCTGGGCTTTGGTCATCGCGCGGCTAGGGGCCTGGAACAGGGCCGTGACACCAAAGATAAACGCCTCAGAACGCAGGCGGCGGCCTTGGGCCATCAGGGCGTCTAAATCGTAATGTTCGTGCTGGCTTTGGGCCAGGGAGTTCAATAAATCTTTATCAGACATGGGTAAGCGCCTTTTTTCAAAAATGACCCATCATGTCGCCTCTCGGCGTGATCGGTCAGGTTGTCAACAAAGCGCCACCGGTCGTTTCTGATCCCAGACATTTATTATCAAGCATGATTCATATGCATGCTTATAAGTCAGTATGGCTGACCTTTTTTGCATTGCAACATAAAATAGGCGTGAGCCTCGGTTTTTTTTCGCCATGATGCGCCGGGCTTGTGCTGTGGCTCTCTCACATGCCACAGATGGTTTGTGCTGACCTGTTCTTGCTGTTGTTAGATAGGTAACCCTTGATGCTTGATGACGCCGTGCCGCCAAAGACTGCTTTATTTGATGTCGATCATTTAACCCGTGGGTTGGCCAAGGCATCACCGACCTTAAATGACGGGCCGGCGCGCGCCTGGTTGGAGGGGCTGCACGCTCTGCCACGGCCTGCCGGTTTGGCCGATCGTGATACCTATCTCGTGAGTCTGCAAGCGGCCGCTGGGATACCGCATGATGCCCCGATCTGGGATGAGATTTGGCAGGCTTGGCAACACAGCACAAGCCCATCCCCGGTCATGAACCCACCGGCAGCCCCCCTGCAATTAACCCGGCTTAAAGCCCTGCGGCGCGCCATGAAGGCGGCCAAGATAGATGCGTTTTTAGTGCCGCGGTCGGACCGTTTCCAGGGCGAGCAAGTGCCGCCTGGGGATGAACGCTTGGTATGGCTTACCGGTTTTACCGGATCCGCGGGCATGGCCGCGGTAACCGATAAGGCGGCAGCTGTTATCGTTGATGGCCGCTATACCCTTCAAGTGCGCGAGCAATGCGCCCAGGAGGCGTATGTTTTCCCTGATTACAAGAACACGGCCTTAGCGCATTTTTTGGGGGATACCCTGTCACGCGGGTCGGTCATTGGCTATGACCCTTGGCTGCACACAGCCGGTAGCCTAAAGCGCCTGGAAAAAGCGGTGGCGCGACGGGGACTAACCTTAAAACCCTTAAGCGCCAATCTCATCGATGGCCTATGGCAGGCGGAGCCAGGCGGTAAGCCCGCCGAACCATTGGGTGCTTTTGCCGCGTTTGATACGGAACTGGCTGGTGAGCCATCGGTGGAGAAGTGCCAACGTCTTGCCAGTGATCTGGCCCAGCACGGGCATGCAGCACACATCATCACCCAGCCAGATGCTGTGGCATGGTTGCTCAATATACGCGGGCGGGATATTCCCAACGCACCATTGCCATTGGGTTTTGCCGTGCTCCAAGAGGATGGCGCGGTGGCCTTGTTTACCGACCCGCGCAAGGTGCCGCCTAGTCTCCATGATTTGTGGGGTGACCACGTCACCGTGGCTGATGAAGACACTTTGGGTGCCTGGCTTGCGGATCTGGTGAAGCGGGCCAAGGGCAAACCCATATCCCTCACGCCTCAGCACACGCCACAGGCCATCCTGGCCCTATTGGAGGCTGCTGGCGCGGCGGTCAAACACCAAGCCGATCCCGTTGAGATCGCCAAGGCGGTGAAGAACAGCACAGAACAGCAAGGCATGCGGAATGCCCATTTGCGTGATGCGGTGGCGATGACACGGTTCCTCCATTGGCTGGATACGAAAGCGGTCAGCGAAGGCGCCACAGAATGCCGTGCCGTTGAAGCGCTACGGTATTTCCGGCGGCAATCGGAGGCGTATCGTGATGATAGTTTTGATGCCATCGCGGGCATGGGTCCCCATGGTGCCATTGTTCATTACCGAGCGACGGCCGCCAGCGACATCCCCTTGGCATCAGACAATCTGTTTCTGATTGATAGCGGTGGGCAATACCCGGATGGCACCACGGATATCACCCGCACCGTGGCCTTAGGCCGGCCAAGCCCGCAGATGTGTGTTCACTACACCCTGGTGTTGAAGTCCCATTTGGCGGTGGCCATGGCGCGGTTTCCAAAAGGCACGATGGGGGCCGCCATTGATGCCATCGCGCGCCAGCCTCTTTGGCAGCGTGGCTTGGATTTTGACCATGGCACTGGCCATGGTGTGGGGCATTTCCTCAACGTCCATGAGGGGCCCCAACGTATATCCAAGACAAGCCATGACCATGCCTTGACCGCCGGCGTTATCTTGTCGAATGAGCCCGGTTATTACCGGGAGGGCGAATACGGTATTCGGATCGAGAACTTGGTCTTGGTTTGCCCTGACCCAGAACCTGGTGATGAGCGTGATATGTTGGGTTTTGAGACGCTAACCTTGGCGCCTTATGATCGGCATTTAATAGTCGCTGAGATGCTATCGCCCGCTGAGCAGGGATGGATTGATGCCTATCACGGGCGGGTCTATGAGCTGGTCGCCCCTTTGCTTGACGAAGATGTCAGGGAATGGCTAGCGATCGCAACCCAGCCGGTGTGATGGATCATTAAGCAGAGCACGTGAGGTGAGGGGGAAGGGCGTTGCCATAAAGCGCTGCCGGTCTCAAGGTACTGCTGGTTTCAACCTACTAGCCGCACCACGCAAAATAGCGCGGATCAGGGTGATCCGCGCCATCTGTATCGTCTTCATTCATCCACCGGATGAGCGCCAAGGCGCCGTCGTTTCAGGCCTAGTAGCCCTCACGCTCCATGCGCTTGCGCATCAGCTTGCGGTGACGCCGCACGGCTTCTGCTTTCTCACGGGCTTTCTTCTCCGACGGCTTTTCAAAATGCCGACGCAGCTTCATTTCCCGGAACACACCTTCACGCTGCAGCTTTTTCTTCAGCGCGCGTAAGGCTTGATCGACGTTGTTATCACGAACCTGAACGTTAACGATGGTTCAATCCTCCAAATAAAACGATAGCGATGGCGGGCTCTATGCCCACCCATCATCGCCATCGAGACGAATGCATAGTTACCAAGTGGCGAAACAGCATGGCAATGGCCGAGCCATCGCTGAGGCGCTGCTAATACCTGGTTCTTAGCCAAAACCCAAATGGATTTTGCACGAAAATCGATAAAATCAACAAAATTGATCTCACGCCCGCGCCGATGAGCCAGGGAACCTTGCGCAAAAGCCTACCATAGTGGCGCTTTTCTCTTGGTAATTACGTGATACACCAGGCCAGTCATCAGGTAAAGTCCTGCTAAGATTGAAAAACTTAATTCCCCCTGCCATTTTTAGCCTTATGACGCACGCCATAGCCTCGCCCCTACCGCAACCAATCTTGCCCATCATCCGGATGGGGCATCCCACGTTACGCCGGGTGGCTGAGCCTGTGTCTTTCCCCTTATCAGAGAACTTGAAGCAGCTGGCCGACACCATGGTGGCGACCATGCTAGCAGCCCCTGGTGTCGGGCTTGCGGCCCCCCAGGTCAATGTGCCCTTGCGGATGCTTGTTTATAGCGTGCCAGCGGCACGGATTGATGACGACCAAAAGGTGCAGCCCCTAGGTCCCCAGGTGCTGATCAACCCCGAGCTAAAACCTTTGTCGGATGACATTGAATATGGGCCGGAGGGGTGCCTGTCGATCCCCGGTCTAAAAGGGCAGGTGCCGCGCTATACCCATCTGGGCTACCGCGGCATGGATTTGGATGGTCAAACGGTTGAGGGGGAGGCGTTTGGTTTTCATGCGCGTGTTTTACAGCATGAGGTGGACCATCTGGATGGTGTGCTCTATCTCGATCGTATGGATGATATGGAAAGCCTAGCCTATCTCGATGTGCTGATGGAGTTGGAGGCCGACGCGGCGGCCCAGGCCCTGGCGGATCATGAGGCGTGCGAAGAGGATTGATCAATGGCGAAACAGAGTAAATCCGGGCCAACGCGAACAGGCGTGAGCAAAACAGGCCCAGAGCCGGGGGCCGAGGCACGGCAAGCTGACCGCGATGCCTTGCTGTTGGCGATTTTGGATAACGTGCCCTTCGATGGGTGGACCGATAAGGTGGTAGAGCAAGCCGCCAAAATGCTCGATATGGAGCCGACGGCTGCCCAGGATTTGTTCCCCGACGGGATCGCCGAGGTGCTGGATCATTTGGCCGATTGGGCGGATCGCCAAGCCTTGGACGCGATGACGGCCGCTGATCTTGATGAGATGCGGGTGCGCGATCGCATCACACTCGCTGTACGCGCTTATTTAGAGGCGTTATCCCCGTATAAAGACGCCGTGCGCCGGTCTTTTGCTCTGGTGCCACGCCGTGCCTATAGTGGCCAAATACCCAGCACCATTTGGCGTTCAGCCGATCGCTTTTGGTTAAAAGCTGGCGACACGGCGGATGATTACAATGTCTACACAAAACGGGGGCTTTTGGCCGGGGTTATTGCCTCAACCACCTTGTACTGGCTCAATGACAACACCGATAATCACCAGGCAAGTTGGGTGTTTCTCGACCGGCGGATCGACAATGTTTTGACCCTGGGCAAGCAATTCGGTCGTTTTAAGCCCCTGTTTGAAACCGCGGAAAAGGCGGTGAAAGCACCGCGTAAATTGGCTGATCGCATGGCCGCACGGATGACACCCGCCGCGACGGCCAAAGAAACCGATGCATCACCCCAAGCACCAAGCTCTGAAAGCCTGCATTAGGGCGCGATTAGGTTCTGCCCCGCTTATGCTGACGGATCGCGTTTAGGTGGCTGCTGGTTGTGGTCACGGTAGCGCTGGTTTTGTTGATAAAGCCGGTCGCGGGTGGCCCGTAAGTTACTGGCCAAATCACGCAAACGCTGGGCTGCACCACGCAAATCATCGGCTGTTTGGGTCAGCTTTGCCCGCTCAATATCACGGTATAATTGCTCGCGCTCTTGTTGGGTTTTCCGGTCCGGTTGTGCTGGCTCGCTGGTCGGCCTTGTCAAGCGGCTGCGCCAGTGGCCGGGGGGATGATCGGGGGTAAAGTCAGCCGTTTGATGGTGTCGCTCATGGCCGATGGCCATCCACCGTGCGTAGCGTTCAACCGCGCTATCGTCCTGGGTGTCACTCACCGTGTTGTTGACGGTGTTGTCGACCGTATTGTCACCATCATAGCGCGATGGCGCGCCCTGTGCTGGCTGTTCTGACGACCCCAAATGCCCTCGCCATGGCTGCCCGGCTATCTCTTCTGTCGTCGGATCATCATGATCCCGCTGCTGATCGAGCAATCTCGCAAGATCGTGATCAACCATATCATCGGCAAAAGACCAATCCTCACCAAGCGCTTGGGGTTGGTATTCCGCCCGTTCGCGGATCTCGCGGGGCCCCAGGATTCGTCGGGTGTAGAGATCAATAACCGCCATGTCACGAGCCTTTCTGCTGTGGTGGGATGTTGTTTTTGGCCATGCCTATCGGCCTTCATCGGCCAGATAACGGAAGTTTGACGACATAATCACGGGTTTATTGTTGGTTAATTTGTGTTAATTTGTGAGGATATGTGGGGATTTAGACAGCGGCTTTGTGCGCGCTGACCCAGGCCATCATGGCCTGGCATACGTTAACTATCCGATGGGGGTATGAAGCCAATGGCAGGGTATCATCAGCACCATAAGCAAGGATTGCGCAATCGACCGGTTGCGCTTGCGCGTGATCATCAGGCCGAGCGGCAAGCAGCCTTCAAGCAAACGGCATGGTGGCTCGGCGCTGGTTTTGCCATCGCGGCGTTAACCATCGCGCTGTCGCCTGTGGCCAACGCTCAGGGCATGCTACCCGGCACCAGTTTTAACGATGAGATTGAAACCTATGCCTGTAGCCCCAACAGTCAGGCATTACTGTCGCAAGTGGAGCTGATGAAGGTGGCCGGTTCCCAGCTGCGTCAACGCTGGGCTGATCAAGGCTTTGCCGTGGGCCAACACATGCCCGATACCGGTGCCCATGTGTTTGCGGGCGCTCAACAAACCGCTTTGGCGAACCCCTACGGCCAGAACGCGGCTGGTGCGGCCTATGGTGGCGGTCACGGCCATGGTTATGGCGGCGGTCAGTCGGCTGGTGGTTATGGGGCAGCAAGTTTCGGCCATGGGGGCCATGGCGCGATGCCAGCCCGCGCAACCGGCGGTTACGGCAGCCTATACACCGCTGATGACACATCAAATTCACAAAAGGCGGCCCATAATTCAGGAGGGGGCAATTCAGGCGCTCCCAATTTGGCACCCGCCCCAACCCTGACATTGCCAGCATCGATGACCGGCGCTGCGCCTGCCGCCCATCAGACGGCACCCTCTCATCACGCCGCGCCAGCCCAACATGCCGCGCCAGCGCATCAGCCGCCTGTGATCCAGCAAGCGACGGCCTACAGCACGGCAATCCCGGGTGTTGATGGTGGTAATCACGGCCTGACACCTGAGGTTCATAACGGTCTTTTGGCCGGCGATCCGGCGGCGGTGCGCAGCGGGCTTAACACCATGATGAACAGTGTTGACTCCATCAACCCCAGCTATGAGCGGTTTTTCGAAGCGCATCCGAGCATGAAAGAGCACCTGGCCATGGCCCAGGAAATGGGCGTGGGTCCCGGTGCGATCCAGATTGACCCGGCCACCGTCGCTCGCCAATTCGGCATCGAATATGACGGGAACGACATGGATCCTTACAGCTATATCCCGCCCGCGACGGGATCAGCGCTTAGCCGTCTAGCCTTACGGTTTCGGAGCTTATTCTACAGCCATTAACCACGTGGCTTCTGATCAGGACTTTTAGAACGGGGCATCATGGTATGCCCCGTTTTTAATGGGATGCACCCTTTAGCGTCGCGCCATAACCCCTTGGCTTTTACCGGTCTTTCCGGCTACAACCCACGCCACATAATTGGGGCCGCTTTTCTCAGGGCTCAATTGGTCTTCCGAAACCCAAGCCATCTCTCATGAAGCTTTATCGCAACCTTACCGACATTGGTACCGATGCCCATGGTGGCGTCGTGGTCATTGGTAATTTTGATGGCATTCATCGGGGACATCAAGCCCTCATCCGCGACGCCGCTGCCCTGGCGGAAACCCACCAGGCGCCTTTGGTCATCATGACCTTTGAGCCGCACCCACGGCAGTATTTTGCCCCAGACAGTGCGCCATTCCGCCTGGCCACCTTCCGCGATAAAGCCCGCTTGCTTCAAGGGCTTGGCGTCGGTCATTTACTGGCACTACGGTTCGATGAAACCCTGGCCCAAGAGAGCGCAGAAGACTTTATCAACGCCAGGCTAATCAACGGCTTGCGGGCAAAACATGTGATGGTGGGGCAGGATTTTCGCTTTGGTCATAAGCGCCAAGGCGACGAAACCTTGATGCGCCAAAGCCTATCAGCCGCGGGGATCGGGTTCACTGCGATGCCAGTGGTTGGTGATGCCGATGGGGTTCTGTCCTCCTCGCGGGTGCGCCAATTTCTGGGCGCCGGGGCGGTGGATGATGCCGCCAGTATCTTGGGGCGTCCGGTGACCTTTGGTGGGGTGGTCCAAATGGGTGCCCAGCGCGGGCGGACCATTGATTTTCCCACGGCCAATATCGCGATTGATCCGTTGTTAAAGCGCCCGGCCTACGGTGTTTATGCCGTGCGGGCGGCGGTGGCTGAGGATAAGATCGAGGCGTCAGAGCCGACTAACTGGTGGTCTGGTATTGCCAATATCGGGCGTCGACCCACGGTCGATGGGGTTAGTGAGCTTTTAGAAGTGCATCTGTTTGATGCCCAGCCTGATTTATACGACCAATATCTGCGGGTGGAACTGGTCGCCTTCATCCGGCCAGAACAGAAATTCGATGATTTCGAACAGCTTAAGCAGCAGATTGTTCAGGACGCCGCGCAAGCCCGTGCCTTGCTGGCGGAGGCGTATGCCTCTAATCCTCCGTAAATAGGGAGGTTACACTTTCCAAGATATCGATTAGATCCCCGGAGTCCACATTGCTACCTCGGTTGCTATAGGGGGTGTTTTGCTTGCGGGTCAGCGTACTTGGGATATGGGCGGCGACGCCCGTACTCTTACGGTCAGGTTCCCGCGATAAGGGCAACTCAACCATATCCAAATCAGCATCCGGCCCCATTGCGATCAAGCATTCAGCGGTCAAATTAATGATCGCTTGCAGCTCATCGGTATCAAGCCAGATGCCATGGCATAGGGGGCATAAATCAATGGCCACCCCATGCCGTTCCCGATGGATCAAGCCAGCCCCATCAATGGGACAGGTACGGTGATGGCCCACCGCCCGCATGGCGGGGTTGGTCAGGGTGAAAGGTTTTCGGTTTGCCTGTCCGCGTCGCAGTTTGGCTAAAGCCCGGGCCGCTGTGTCCACCATGGTTTCAAGCTCGCCCTTATCGCACCAGATACCACGGCATACAGGGCATTGATCGACGATGGCGCCGTAATGCTCAATTTCTACCAATTTGGCCCCGTCCACCGGGCATCGACGCTCACTCATACCTGCTACTCTGTCAATCGGCGTGCCGGAAGGCCAGGTCCACTGGCCGATGGTCATGATTATCTGACCGTCTATGTTCTGACCGCTGCACCCTTATTCCATGATCTCAAAAGCAAACTTGATCACCTTCATGCCCAGGGCGATGGCCC
>JBCCBF010000210.1:0-5198 GCA_039814445.1 Pseudomonadota bacterium | reverse complement strand
ATCAATATGTCTACCACATGTCCGGCGTTACCAAAGCCTATCCGGGCGGTAAGAAGGTTCTAGAGAATATTAACCTGAACTTCCTGCCCGATGCCAAGATCGGCGTCTTGGGTCCCAATGGTGCGGGTAAATCAACCCTCATGCGCCTGATGGCTGGGATTGATAAGGAATTCAATGGGGAAGCTTGGTCCGCGGATGGGGCCAAAGTGGGCTATTTATCCCAAGAACCAGAGCTGGATGAGAAGAAAACGGTCCAGGAAAACGTTCTTGAAGGCATGGGTGAGTTGGTTGAGCTGGTCCAGGAATTCAACGATGTCTCCATGAAATTCGGTGAGGTGACCGATGATGATGAGATGAATGCGTTGATTGAGCGTCAAGCCGAGCTGCAAGAGAAGATCGATGCCGCCGACGCCTGGGATTTAGAGCGCAAGGCCGAGATCGCCATGGATGCCTTGCGCTGCCCGCCGGGCGACTGGCCGGTAACCAAGCTGTCAGGTGGTGAACGGCGCCGGGTGGCCCTGTGTCGGCTGCTGCTGTCAAAGCCCGATATGTTGCTGCTTGATGAACCAACCAACCATCTGGATGCAGAAACCGTCGCGTGGTTGGAGCGGACGTTGCAAGAGTATGAGGGCTGTGTGGTGATGGTTACCCACGACCGCTACTTCCTCGATAATGTGACCGGCTGGATTCTGGAACTCGATCGCGGCCGTGGGATTCCTTATGAGGGGAATTACTCCGCCTATCTGGAGAAAAAGGCCAAGCGTTTGCAGCAGGAAGCCCGGGAAGAAGCGGCCCGTCAGCGGACCCTGTCCACCGAGCTTGAATGGATCCGTAAATCGCCCAAGGCCCGCCAAGCAAAATCCAAGGCGCGTATCAATGCCTATGAGGAGCTGATGAATGCCTCGAACGATCAGGCTCCAGGCACCGCCCAGATCCTGATCCCAACCCCGGATCGCTTGGGCGATAATGTGATTGAGGCCAAGAACATCCGCAAAGGTTTCGGCAACCATCTGCTGATCGAAGAGCTAAGCTTCAACCTGCCGCGCGGCGGGATCGTTGGCATCATCGGTCCCAACGGTGCGGGTAAAACTACCTTGTTTAAAATGATCACCGGCCAGGAAACCCCGGATAGTGGTGAGCTGAAGGTCGGTGACACGGTGCATTTGGGTTATGTGGACCAAAGCCGTGACAGCCTCGATGGCAAGAAGAATGTCTGGGAGGAAATCTCAGGCGGTCATGATGAAATCCAGCTTGGTAAGAAAGCCATGCAATCCCGTGCCTATGTGGGCACGTTTGGTTTCAAAGGCGGCGACCAGCAGAAAAAGGTTGAGGTGCTATCAGGGGGTGAGCGTAACCGCGTGCATTTGGCCAAGATGCTGAAAAGCGGGGCGAATGTCCTGTTGCTTGATGAACCGACCAATGATTTGGATACGGAGACCCTCTCGGCCCTTGAAGGCGCGCTGTTACGCTTTCCTGGCTGTGCGGTGATCATCAGCCACGACCGTTTCTTCCTGGACCGTATAGCGACCCATATCCTGGCCTATGAAGGCGACAGCCAAGTGGTTTGGTTTGAAGGGAATTATGAGGATTACGAGGCCGACCGCAAACGCCGCCTAGGCGATGACGCGGATCAACCCACTCGGCTTAAATACAAGCCGCTCGCCCGCTAAGCAGGCCATATCGCATAATCCAAGAAGCGGGTAGCATGGCCAGGTTAGCGGGGCAGGGTGGCCGGGTGGCCGGGTGCTTGCTGGTGGCCGGCTAGGTATAGGTGACGGCCACTGACGCCACTAGACCGAAGCCAGTTTGAGCCGGGTTGTTAAGTTGATGATCCACCGCGAGAACGTGGCGCACAAAGCTACAGTACGCTTGGCGCTGGTCTAACCAGCTCGCAAATAGGACTGTTTTAAGACTGGCCTTTGGCCCGGATCACCCGGATCAGGGCGTCGATGGAACCGCCATTGCGCTGGATCACAGACGCATATTCCGACCGCTGGCTTGCCAGCAGGCTCACATTGCCTACCACGAAATCAATGACCTTGTAGGTGCCGTCATCCTGAGGCCGCACCCGCCAATCAGCATCAATTTCCTGACCCGTATTGCCAGAGGTAATGCGCGTGGTGACCAGCACATCGTTGCGGCCTTCTGCACGGCTATTGGTCACCTCGAATTGCTCGCCGGAATACTCGCGCAAACGGCGGGTATAGACGTTAACGAGGGCATCCTCAAAGGCCTGTAGAAACTCTTCGCGCTGTTCGGGGCTGGTGCTGCGCCAGTGGCGGCCAAGGGTAAACCGGCCCATGGTTTCAATATCCAGGGTCTCGGTGATCAGTGACCGGAACCAGCTCTCGGCGTTGTCGCCATTGGCGGTGCCATCTTGCAAGGCGTTAATGACCCGATCACCGGTGGCGGCAATAAACTTCTCGGCCCCGTCACGGTCATCAGCCAGGGCGTTGGTGCCAAAACCACTAATGATCAAGCCCAGACTCAGGAGAGCCGCCGTAAAAAAGCGTTGAACAGGCTTGGCATGATGTGAGGCAGCGTAAGTCATGGCGTCGTGGGCGCTTTCCGGTCAAAATCACAATGAAACCGCCATGATAGCGGCCATATTTTAGTCTTCAACACGCTCCGCAGGACGCGCTGATAAGAGGATCGACGGGTTTAATTCCGAGACATCCTCTTCGATCTCTTCCTCATTAAAGCTGATATCAGCATTAAAGTCAGGAATTTCCACACTGACAACACCATCAGCGATCAAGCTTTGACGTCGCTGATTGTACAGGTTGCGCAAGCTGGCGTAGTAATCAATGGAGGATTCTTTAATTTCATCCACCGCTTCGATCACCTCAGCACGGCCACCCAGGGCGCCACTGCCACTACGGCTAATGGCGACCTCAGCCCCTACGCTCTGGTTATCAACCAGGATGCCGACAGGATCAGCAATGCTATCGACGACGAAACCAACGGTGTCCCTCAGGTTTGAAGGGCCGAGCAGGGGAAGCACCAGGTAGGGGCCTTCGCCTACACCCCAAACGGCGAGGGTCTGACCGAAATCTTCGTCTTCGAATTCAAAGCCGTTTTCTGACGCTGGGTCGAGGAAGCCACCCAAACCGCCCAGTGTATTGGTCACAAAACGCACAAGGGCGTTACCCGCACCCTCTAAATCACCTTGCAGAACCTGGTTGCCGATGATGATGGGACTACGCAGGTTGCGGAGCACATTGGCGATACCGTTCCGGATCGCCTCAGGGAAAGTGTCGCGGTACAGCTCGGCCGCTGGCTCAAGCGCGTTTTCATCGATCACGTCGTTGAAAGCAAAAATCTGCCGGTTCACGGGTTCAATAGGGTCGTAAATTCCATCGGGGCTATTCTGCGCCGTGGCACAGGCCGATAGGGTCAGACCCGCTAGCAAAGCTAACAAAACCGGTGATTTTGCTTGGTGATGGTATACGCGATGCGCCGCCGTGTGTGTGGCGCGTGATCGGAAAGGCAGCAGGGTCGAAAGCATCGGTTAAATCCAAAGGCGGGGGCGCATGGCACCAGATGATTGATCGTCGGTATTACCAATACGCCCGACGGCACAAATTAGATGTTGTCCATAACGAGTTTGACAGTGCGCAGCACGGATTATCTTGCACAGCAACAAAAATATTGTCGCCCGCGATGACAAGACCTGACCACACGGAAGATGATGGCCATCATTCTCATTCAAACAACAAGGATATCACTAGCATTTGGTGGGTTGCACCAGCAACGACCAAACGGCGCTGAAAGACCCGGTGGAACAACTGTTGCGCGCAAGCATCACTCTGTTGCAAATTTGCTAAAATGACCGACTGATTAATCACTAAATTGTCGATAAATCAGGGGCTTCATCACTTTTTTGCCCCATTGATGGATATCGCTTATTTCGCCACAGGCAATCCTATGACCCAGTTCTTCACGCCTTATCATGGCACCGTCCTGCCAGCCTGGTTGGATTATAACCAGCACATGAATGTGGCCTACTACACCTTGGCTTTTGATCACGCCATGGATGCGGCATTCGAAGAGTGGCACATTGGTGCGGATTATGGCACCAGCCAGCAACGGTCATTATTCGCGGTCGAACAGCACATTGTTTATGACCGTGAGTTGTTGGCGGATGCCTCGTTTGAGGTCATTACCTACCCAGCCTCTGTGGCACCCAAAAAACTGCATCTTATCATGGCCATGCGGCACCGCGAGGATGGCTATCTTGCGGCGACCCAAGAGCACCTTTTTATTCATGTGGATATGGTGGCGCGTCGGGCGGTTCCGTGGTCTGATGATATTTATCAACGGCTCATAAAAAACTGCGCGGCCTATGACGCGGTGAAACAGAATGACGATTTATGGCAAACCCATCTGGCACCACGGTTAAATCGGGCCATTTTAAAAAAATGATGCGGAGAAAAATGATTGTGCTGTCCAAGGCTATTTGGCGCGGCCCCGTCCCTGTGCTTTTAGCGCTCGGTTTGATTGTGCCCCTGGGGTTCACGGCACTGCCGGTGCCCTCAGCCATGGCGGCGTGTACCAGCAGTCCGGGTCCCGGCGTTAATTGGCGGCGATGTTATTTCGATGCCCAGCAGCTGGGTGGTTACGATTTAACCGGCGCTGAATTGCGCGATGCCACATTCCAGCGCTCCATCTTGGACGGTACGGTGTTTGCGAAAGCCGATGCCTACCGGGCAAAATTTATCTCAGCCTCCCTAACAAACACCGATTTTACCGGCGCGCGTTTGCAATCGGCGGATTTCACCAAAGCCGATTTGCGTGACGCGATCTTGACCAATACGGATTTGCGGGGCGCGCGGTTTGTGGGCGCTGATCTGATGGGCGCTGATTTGACCGGTGCGCAAGTCCAGGACGCGACCTTCCGCAACGCAAATCTGGTGGGTGCTACCTGGATTGACGGGGTGCGGGTCTGCGCGGAAGGTTCAGTCGGTACATGCCGCTGACAATAAACTGACAATAAGCGCCCGGCTCGTATAGCCATCAGCGATCAATACAGCTCACGTGTCATTAATCCCAAGCTGAGAAGCCTTGCGGGCCGAAACACAAAACGCGCCGATAATATATCGACGCGCCTCTGTACTTTAATCGCCATTGTATCGTTATTCAGATCGCTTAACGCGAAAACGATTATGGACCAGGTTTACGGGTGATCTGTGGGTCTT
>JBCCBF010000164.1:0-6217 GCA_039814445.1 Pseudomonadota bacterium | reverse complement strand
GTCGCAAAGCCATAGTGGCTATCACCAGGCGCGCGGAACACGGCAAAGCGCTGGATGGGCGATGGAGGATGCATACAGAAATCCCGAGAAAGCCAAAGAAATCTATGATGGGTTGGTGGCTGAACACGGTGAGGCTGCGGCCGTCAAAACCGTCACCGATAAACCGTCGGTTTTAGGCAGGCCAAAAGGCATCGGCTTGTTCGGCCTGAAAAAGGTTGCCGGTATCTCGGTTGAGAATATGGGCACTGAGACGTATCGGGACGCGATGAAGGCGCAAGGCAGGATGCTTGAGCGGATGAGTGAAACGGTCCAGTTGCAGACCCAGCACGAAACCGCAGAAGCGGATCTGGAAACAGCGACGAAAACCCGGAAAGTCGAGGAGCACTTGATCCATTTCACCGGCGTACCACAGGACTATACCAGCGCCATGAGCGGGTATAATGTGACCAGCCTTGAAAAAGATATTGAGGCGCATCGAAAGTTTGAGACGGCCTTAGCTACTGACCCGGCCGCGGCCCATGCCCAGGCGGCTGCATTGGCTGATCGTGCCGATCCCGGTGGCCGGTGGCGGCATCTGTTGAAAAAGGCCGAGGGGGCCATGGGTGATAGTGGTGCACCGGCGATGCCAGCCCCAGCGCCCGATAGGCAACCACCTGCCCCGGGTACCCGGCTTTAAAACAGAGAGAGTGTGTGAGAGAAGGAGGGGAAGCGCTTTCCTAAGCCGCCCTAGCCCCCCCTTTAACCCTCTATAGACCTCGCTCCCCGTTTGGCTTCTCATGATCCCTGTGCGATCCACATGCTGACGGACGCTATACCGTCAACATGTGCTCATCACACAAGGCCGCTGGCATGAAACCCGTGACACAATGATGGTCATTGGTATCAAGCCGTGTTAAGGCCCCCAACAACGTCATGATCCTATGATGCTATCTTTATTGTGAGGTGCGATATGAGCGCTCTTACCAGTGCCAATTTGAATAACACCCTAGTGGACCGCGTTATCGATGCGGCGGATGCCGCAGGGATCGGCTTGCCACCGGCTATCAAAGCGCTGCACAGCGACGATGATAGCAACGCACCTAATCGCTGGCATGTGGCACAAGGATTGGGCACTACCGGTGTCGGAGGGCGGCAACAAGCGCTGGATGAGCTCACCCAGATCGCCAGTTGGGCGGCGCAAATTTGTGACCGGCGCTCCATCCGATTGGCCGTGAGTGTGCAACGGGACCAACAGCAGCGATCACAAGCGGCAAATGGTGCGCGCGGTTTTGCTAAGATGAAACAAGGTATGGGGGTGGATGATGTCTTGCGCTTACCAACCCTGGCCCAGATATTTCAAGAGCCGGTGGTTGCCCAACGTGCCCTTCGCCAGCAAATAAACCAAACCGGTGATCTGCATGGATTGCTAGCCCAATTGGAACGGACGCCGCAGCATTATGGGGCGCTGTTGGGGAAGCGGATGAACGGCTATGACATGCCCGCCCGGCGCCTTGCCAAAACCGTCTTGCGCGATCAGCTGGTGGCGCCTTTGGCCGCTACACTTCAGGCCGAGGCCCTCGTCAGCCCCTTCATGCCCAAGGGCAGCAAACCGCGCTATGGTATCAATCACCACCTGCTTGATTTTGATACCGCTGCCAAACAGTTGATTTCGACCCACAAGGCGATGATGGCCAGCGACATTACCCGCGAGATCGCCCATGAGCGTGACATGAGCGAGGGTATTGATCGTGGCCCCTATCGCCCCCAGCCTGGCCCCCGCCGCGCCGCGTAAACAGACACGCCGCGCTTGCGTAAGCCGATCAGGCCGTGGCCCAGAGCCAAAGGTCTTAGCGCGCGATAGCCACCCCGCACCCTTGTTGCTTTCATGGGTGCGGCCGATAGTCAAAACACGTCAAATAACCGGCTTATATTTCGGTGCTTAACGGCACTGATGAGTGTTTATCCCATGACCCGTCACCGTGATCGTGCGACCCCCGAACCGCGGGCTGTTAAAGTGGCAAACCGCCCCCAATACGCTTTGATTGAAGCGGCAGAACGGGTGGGCTTTGACCTCACGGAACCCCTCTTGTATTTCACCCCGTCGGTTTGGCCCGACGCCAAGGTAAAGGGTGATCAATGGGCCATTGCTGATGGGTCTGCTATTGCCCATTTTGGCAGTTCAACCGGTAGCCTTGCTGATGATCGAGCCATGGCTTTTGACCGCCTTACCGGCCTTTCGGACTGGGCTGAAACCATGCGCATGCAACCGGCGGTGGCCAGCACCATTCATCAAACCCGCGAAGCGCGTCGCCAGCATCAACGCTTGTCAAAGAAAGCAGCGCGATTGGATGTGGAAGCGATCCAAGAAGGCAACCGGGTATTGAGCGAAGAAACCTTGGCGCTGGTCTATGAGAACCCGTTTGAGGCTATGGTGGCTATGCGGGAAATGGTTGGCGATACAGCGGCCTATCAGCCGGTTGTCGACGCCCTGAAAAATAACCCCGGCCAGTTCGGCAGTATCCGGAAGCGATCCGCGCTGTCGGTCATGCTGGGCGCTGCCTCGGACTTGAGTGCATCATCCACGTTAGCAACTCAGGTGATCCCAGATTTGCAGCAAGCAAGCGATAAACAGCAACGGGCACGCCAGGCGCGTCAATCGGCTAAGCAAGTGCCGGTGGCAAGCGAGAAAGATAATGATCTGGTGGCCTTTGCCGATGCGTTGGATGATTTCAACCGGCGCTTAATCGCGCCCGAGTTTCGGGCGGTTGAGGTTGATATCACCGCCCATAAACGTTTTGAGATGCTGGTGAAGGATGATCCCGTCTCTGCCCTGGAATTGGCCCAGACCAAAGCCCTATCCGTACAAGGCTCGCCCTTATGGACCGATATCGCCCATGCGGTCGCTGAGACGGTACGTGATGATGATGGCTTGGCGGCGGAGGCGGAAGCGCGGGGCATTATCCCCGAACAAACCCTGCCTAAAAATGCCCGTATCCGGCCCGGCTCGCGGCCCCCGAACCGACCGGGTCCACAGCCAAACATATAGTATCAACCGACACTCTTGGTAAAAACACTTACCTTTCAGGTTGGCTGTGTTAAGAGCGTGGAGCGATAGCAGCGCCTTCGTTAAGGCCAGTCCCGCTCCCCCGTTCGCCTTCTTTCCCCACTAGCCCTTCCATTACTGGCTGTTCAAGGACGATCCTCATGACACTTTTATTGAGCCCCAACCTCACGAACGCTTTGGCTGATAACATGATTGATGCGGCCAAGGCGGCGGGCTTGCCCGTGCCGTCATCGATCAGCCGCTTACACAGCAATGGCAGCCCCCACCGGGATAATTTATGGCACCAAGCCCAAGGGGCCTGCCCGCGCGAGGGTATAATCGCACCGCAAATTCGCCAACGGGCGCTGAGCGACTTGGAGCACTTAAAGGATTGGGCGGTCAGCGTGCGCGATAGTGAGGCTGTGCAAACCATGTTGCACCAGCAAAAGCGTCAGCAACAACACCGGCTGGCCAACCCAGCCATGCCGGCGAACAAAGCCATGGATCAAGCGGTAGCGGTCGATGACGCCTTACAATTGCATGTGCTCAAACAGATCTTTGAGGAACCAAAGGTAGCGCGCCAGAACATCCGCGCCGATTTGGCCCGGACAAAAGACCCAGCCAGTGTCGCCTCCCAATTAGAACGCACGCCCGATGTTTATGGCGAGATCCTCGGTACCCGGCGGTTCGGGGTGAATAGTGGTAATCGCCATACCGCCTTGGCGGCGATCCGTGATCAAGTTGTCACCCCGATCCGGTTGGCGTTGGGTGAGCCGGACGGCACCAAGCCCACCCGTCCCATGGCCGTGTGCCAGCCATTGGCCGATGGTGCCGTGAACCACCAGCTTCTCGCCTTCGATGATGCTGTCACCAGCTTTGCGGCGACCTTTGAAACCCTGGAAAAATCTCAGATTCGGCAGGATATCAGCCACCAGAAACCGGGTGCCTATTGGCATGGCCCGGGGGCATCAGCGCCCCCATCGCCTTCGGCAGGCCCCCAGACTTGACCATTCCCACAAGCCTGATCATGCACCAGCCCGGGTTGTTTTCCTGCGGTGAAGTCGAGAGTTGATGAACGTTTGCATGAGCTGAGCCGCGCGGGGTGCCGTAACCCCAGCGGTGATCGCAGCAAAAAAGGCGCTCGATCATGAGCGCCTTTTGTTATTGCGGAAAAGCCTGTTGTTTAGGCTGCGTGCCGATCGCGGGTCGTGGTTTGCTCGATCCGCTTTTCGTGCTCACCCTGGATCATGCGTTTGACGAAAATACCAGGCGTGTGGATGTGGTCGGGGTCGATGGCCCCTGGTTCCACCAGTTTTTCCACCTCGGCGACACAGATCTTACCGGCTGTTGCCATGGGCGGGTTAAAGTTCCGGGCGGTTTTGCGATAGACCAGGTTGCCCTCGGTATCGCCGATATCGGCTTTCACGATGGAAAGATCGGCGACCAGGCCGGTTTCCATGATGTATTTCTCGCCGTTAAACACGCGCTCTTCTTTGCCCTCAGCGACTTTCGTGCCCACACCGGTCTTGGTGTAGAAAGCTGGGATGCCAGCACCACCGGCGCGGCAGCGTTCGGCCAAAGTACCCTGGGGGTTGAACTCAAGCTCTAACTCACCGCCCAGATACAATTGCGCGAACAGCTTATTCTCACCCACATAGGATGAGATCATCTTTTTAATCTGGCGGGTTTCCAGCAACTTGCCCAGGCCGAAACCATCGACCCCGGCATTGTTAGAAATGACGGTCAGGCCCTTCACGCCGCTTTCGACAATCGCGTCAATGAGGTTTTCGGGAATACCGCATAGGCCAAACCCACCGGCCATGATCACCATGTCGTCATGCAACAACCCGGCAAGGGCTTCGGTTGCGTTTGAATAAACTTTTTTCGCCATCTGGATCATCCTGTTGGTTGCCATGCGGAAAACGTGGATGTGGGTGTAGCCTTGGTTTGACCTGGGGTCAATGTCACAGCCCACACCATTCGGTCGATTTTTTTGCCAAGAAGGCAGCGTCCCGCGGCGTCATACGGCAAGATGGGTATGTTAACGATTAATCCGCCGGGGCAACCGGTATCTCCATCGGCGAGAGCCAGCATGGGGATGATGATCAAAGGATATCAACGGGTGGCTGACGGCGCACACCGCCACAATCCATCATCGACCACCCACCCAACGGGCGGGGTGCCCGATGATGAGCTGGTGGCGCGTGCCGTGACCGGGAACCGTGATGCCTTTGCCATGTTGATTAACCGCCATTACGACCGGATTTACCGCCTGGCCTATGGTTGGTCGGGCGACCAAGCCGCCGCAGAGGATGCCACCCAGGATGTGGTGGTTAAACTGGCAACGGCGATTACAAAGTTTGAGGGCCGGTCACAATTCACCACCTGGCTCCACCGGCTGGTGATGAACCATCTGCATGATAAGGCGCGGGCTAAAAAGCGGCGTCGGATTGACCCAGGCGTGGTGTTTGAGGATTTGCAAATTGCCGCCGAGGATGTGCCCGCTGACCGCCAAGCCGCCGCCTCCCAGGCCATGAAGGCCGTGAATGCCTTACCGCAAAAACTGCGTGAGGCGGTGATCTTGGTTTATTGGCAGGGCCTGACCCATGAGGCGGCCGGGGCTGTGTTGGGCTGTAAAGGGGGGACCGTGTCCTGGCGTCTGAACGAGGCGAAAACCCGTCTCGCTAAAACCTTAGACTGGTATGAGCCAAAACAGGGAGCACGTCGCTCATGACGACCGACAACACACCCGACAAGCCATCACGCCAGCCGTCCCGGCCATCATCAGCCCGTCAAAAAGCGGCTGGTGGGCGTCAGCTTTACCAAGCGCATGATGATCTGACCGGCACGCTCAACCAAGCAGCCCCACCACCGGCCCGCGATCGTCAGAAAACCAAAGCCCTCGCCATGGCCATGGCCGAGTTTGACGATGTGATGGTTATGGCCGATCAAAGCAGTGCCGAAAAAACTGCCCAAGCATCCCGCGCGGCCAAGCGTCAAAAAATCCGACATCAACAAACCAGGCCATTCCGGTGGCTTGGTCCACGGATCGAGGATTTTATGATGGAATACCGTAAGCAATTTTTACTGGCGACAGCAGCGTCCTTTAGCCTGCTGCTGGTGGGTGTCACCGTACAGCTGCAAACTGGCACGAACCCATTTGCCCGTATCGGCGCTGGTGATGCCGAACAAATG
>JBCCBF010000414.1:0-1945 GCA_039814445.1 Pseudomonadota bacterium | reverse complement strand
GCTATCAGTCGATCCCGAAACTCACCATGCCCGGCGGCGTGTTGGTGGGCGATAGTGCGGGTTTCCTCAATGTGCCCAAGATTAAGGGCAACCACACGGCGATGAAGTCCGGCATGACCGCGGCCGATGCCCTGTTCGACCATTTGGTGGCGGGCAAGGACCGGGCTGAATGCGTCGAATATCCCGAGATGCTAAAGAAAACTTGGCTGTGGGATGAACTTTATAAGGTGCGGAACATCAAGCCGAGCTTCCATTGGGGCTTTTGGGCGGCGTTTTTCTATTCAGCCATTGATACCGTGCTACTCCGCGGCCGCGCGCCTTGGACACTGAAAAACCATGCCGATCACAAGCAGCTCCGCAAAGCCGCTGATAGCAAGAAGATCGAGTATCCAAAGCCCGATGGGGTGCTGACCTTCGATAAGCTGTCTTCGGTGTTCATCTCGAACACCAACCATGAGGAAAACCAACCAGCGCATTTGACGTTGAAGGACGCCTCAGTGCCGGTTGAACATAATCTGCCGCTCTATGATGAACCCGCCCAACGCTATTGCCCGGCCGGGGTTTATGAGATCGTGGAGGAAGACAATAAGCCGCGTTTGCAGATCAACGCGCAAAACTGTGTCCACTGCAAAACCTGCGATATCAAGGACCCGACCCAAAACATCCATTGGGTGGTGCCGGAGGGCGGTGGCGGCCCGAATTATGCGATGATGTAGCCTTGGTGGTTGATCACGGCTATGACCTGATGGCGGCCTATGACGGTATCGCGTCACGGTATGGTGAGAGTATTGAGCCACCACAAGGTTGCTGCTGGCCAGTGCCTGTGGTCTAGTGGCATGGTCGTTTGGCAGCTGGCGCGCAAACAGCTGCTCATCCCCTTGTTATGAGGGGGCTTTTTATGATTTCGACAGGGCTTCTTGGCGTGAATGCAAATACTGTGAACCGTCTGCTTTCCACCGTGGCATTGGTCGCCTTGGTGGGGTGTGCGACCGCTGGTCCCGGTAGTCGGCCTGTGGTGGGCGATCTTGTGGGGCCCCGGGCTGAGTTTGAGGGCCCGCCGATCCGGCCCACAGCCGCCGGGCATTATCTCGCGGGGCATTTAGCCCAAGGGGCCGGTGATTGGTCATCAGCGGCGGCGTTTATGAACACCGCGCTTGATAAAGACCCCAGTAACAATCAATTGCTGCGCCGTGCGTTTTTGTTAAGCGCAGGGTCCGGTGCCTTTGATGCCGCCTTGAACCAGGCGAACCAAATAGCCGCTTTAGAGCAGCCATTGGACTTGGCCCTGGTCATGTTGCTGGCGGATGCCGCGCGGCAAGAGGATACAGAGGCCGCC
Source organism: Pseudomonadota bacterium (assembly GCA_039814445.1). GTDB lineage: Bacteria > Pseudomonadota > Alphaproteobacteria > TMED2 > TMED2 > TMED2. The sequence continues at coordinate 609 of JBCCBF010000414.1, read as the reverse complement.
GCCGCCCTGTTCGACCGGATTAGTGATGATGGCTTGCAGCGGGTTCTAAAGCCAGGCGTACAGGCTTGGGTGCTCGCCGCCCAAGGGGAGCGGGACCAGGCGCTGTCTGAGCTTGAAGGTTTCCGGCAATTCGGTGGGTTTGAGGCACTGATTGCCCTGCACCGGGCCTTTATCCTCGAATATATCGGGGATGTGGAAACCGCTGAGGTTGAATACCAGCAAGCGGTGGAACTATCCCCCACCTTGCGGGCGGGCCAGGCCTATGGCGGGTTCCTAGCCCGCCAAGGCCGGGTGGCTGAGGCGATCGATGTCTATGATGATTACTTTGCCCGGGATGGGTCTTCCCTCTTGGCCGCTGGGGTGCGCCGGTTAAAAGCCATGGGTACACCGCCGCCCGGATTTGACAGTTTTGGTGATGGTATTGGCTCAATTCTGTTTGATTTCGCCAGTGTTCTACAGGGTGATTTGGGCATTGAGCTGACCATGGTCTTGGTGCAAATCGCCACCTATGCCAGCCCGGATTTCCCCTTGGCCCAGCTGCTCTTGGCCGATTTGTTGGCAGAACGTGATCAGTTCGAAGAAGCCGCGGCGGCCTATCTGGCGATCGCG
>JBCCBF010000122.1:0-7609 GCA_039814445.1 Pseudomonadota bacterium | reverse complement strand
GCTCTGGGGATAGGGCGATTTATAAACGGTGACGATTGATATCATTGGGGATTTTCAATCGTAACGAGGGTTGTTAAAGATGGGTTTCTACCAATCGTGGGGATTGGTGGCGTCCAGCCAAGCCAGACGACTAGGATAGTCGGCCTTGGGTTGCTCTTACCAAGGCTGACGCGCTAAGGAGCGTTTATGTCTGCGGCTATTGCGTTACCACAAGTATTCGCAAAGACCAATTACCTGGATGATATTGGTGATTATTTAGAAAGAACCGGCGAGCGAATTACGACCCAAGGTCCCTTGGGCCTCATCAGTAAGCTTTTCAGCGGTCGAATTAAGAATTTCCAGGACTTTAAAACCTCTCTCAAAACATCGGTTAGTGCGGTTTTGCAAACCATCAAAGAAGGCACCGCCTGGGCCACTGTCGGTTTATCGATTTGCAACGAACGGCTGGGCAAGCTGGTCTGGGCCCTGCTGCCCGATAGTTTTAAGGATCCTTTGCCCAAAATCGTTAAGGAGCACATGGATAGCCCGCTTTCCAAAATTCTGGATGAGTTACGGGATGGTATGAACCCCATGGTGGATGGCCCGAAAGAGGACATGCGTCGGAAGGTGCATTTGCGTCGGGCGCTGCGTAAATGGCGGGGTGAGAACCCCAGCGCGGATCCGGCAAGCGAGGCCACCGGCGGCATGACGCCAGCCACCACGCCATCGCCGGTAGCCGGTCTGCCCATGGGGCCGCGGCTTTAATCACGCGGTGCTATAAACGGTCGGTATGACCCCAGAAACAAGGGGCGGTTATGGTCATTAACGTGACCCGCCGCCCCTTATTCTTTTGGCGTTTTGGTACCTTGCCCTGTCTTATCGTACCCCCGCTTTAGAAGGCAAAGATCATCGCGGCAATCCCGCCAATGGCGTTGGACAAGGCCAGTTCGGGATGCCCGCGAGACGCGGCGACAACCGAGGTGATACTACCGGAAATCGAGGTTAAGGCACCCAACAGTACAATGCCGGTGATGGCCCCACCAATGCCGCTTTCTTACGCATATTGGTCCGCTTTGTAGGTCAGCTTGACGCCACATAACAGAACAAACACGCCGGCGATAACGAACAGACCTATAAGAATCGTTAGTGATAGGGTGTTGATCTCAATCATGCGGGTCACTCGTTGATAGTGTGATGGCGCCGCCAAAACAGCCTATGGTGGGATAGACGTAAATAACATAACGCAGAAGAGAGAGCTTGGGTTCATTTTCCGCCCTGAATCGCAGCCACCAGGATGGACGGTGCCGATTATCGGGGGCGATAGATTAGGCCGTGACAGCCAAGCATGGCTTAGGGCAGGGTATCGCCATGACGTCTCACCCTGTTCTCCACCCCGACAGCACCATTGTGATCCTGACCGGTGCTGGTATTTCAAAAGAAAGCGGCCTCGATACGTTTCGGGATGCCGATGGTATTTGGGCGAAATATGATCTGGCTGATGTGGCGACGCCTGATGCGTTTGCCCGCAACCCGTCATTGGTACAGGATTTCTACAATCATCGGCGGCGCGGGCTGTTGGACCCGGCCGTGCAACCCAACCCAGCCCATAAGGCGCTGGCAAAGCTCGAGCGCGACTGGCCAGGCCGGGTCGTGCTGGTGACCCAGAATATCGATGATTTACACGAACGCGGCGGATCAAATGATGTGATCCATATGCATGGTGAATTGCTGAAGATTGAGTGCCAGCATTGCGGTATGGTGACCGAACATCGCGGTGATCTGGCGATTACCGATGCCTGCCCGTCATGTGGCGCTATCGGTGGCTTACGGCCCCATGTGGTTTGGTTTGGTGAGATGCCACGGTTTATGGATGACATCGCCTCGGCCCTGGCCGCGGCTGATTTGTTTATTTCGATCGGCACCTCGGGTCATGTGTATCCAGCTGCGGGTTTTGTGGCCGAAACCAGGCGGTACGGTGCCTTGACGATCGAGTTAAACCTAGAGCCTTCAGAAGGGGCGACCATGTTTGAAGAGGCGCGTTATGGCCCGGCATCGGATATCGTCCCGGCCTATGTGGAAGAGCTATTGGATCTGGCCGCCGCACCCCTGACCGATGGGGATTAGGAACTCATGACAACACCACGCAAGATTATCGTACCTGACTTACCGCTTACCGGTGGTTGCCAATGTGGCGCTGTGCGTTACCGGATCACAGCACCGCCCTTAACGCTTTATGCCTGTCATTGCACCGAGTGTCAGAAACAAAGCGCCAGTGCTTTTGGCCTGTCCTTGCGCGTGCCCAAAGAGGCGGTGGAATTGACCGGGGAGACAGCCTCCATGAGCCGGTCAGACCCCGATGCACCGTTTACGGAAGGGGTGTTTTGCCCGGCCTGTGGCACCCGGATCATGCACCGTCGTCCCACCCGCGACACCGTGAATATCAAGGCTGGAACCCTGGATGACACCAGCTGGCTGATGCCCATTGGCCATCTTTGGACCCAATCAGCCCAAGCTGGGTTTCGGCCCCATCCCGATGACATCCTCTATGATCGCCAGCCCGATGATTACGAAGCCTTGATCGCAGCGTGGTCAAAGGCGACAGCTTCTTGAGCAACGACGCTGCGAGCCATGGCGTAAACGCTGATTTACAGCCTTATTCAGGCGCTGGTTTAGACGCTGTCCTGGCTGATATTGCCGCCTGCCGGTTATGTGCCCAAAGCAATAGCAACCCCCTGCCCCATGCACCACGCCCGGTGATCCAGGCCGATGCCCGGGCCAGGGTGTTGATTATCGGTCAGGCGCCGGGTACGCGGGTGCATGCCACCGGTATCCCCTGGAATGATCGCAGCGGGGATCGCTTGCGCGCGTGGTTGCAGGTTGATCGTGATGTTTTCTATGACCCCTTGCGCCTAGCCTTTATGCCGATGGGGCTGTGTTTCCCAGGGCAGGACGCCCGGGGGGCGGATCTGCCGCCGCGGGCTGAGTGTGCGCCCCAATGGCATGACCGCGTGCTTGCCCATTTACCCGATTTGCGCTGCGTGATCCTGATTGGGCAATACGCGCAAGCTCGGTATCTGGGCGTAACGAAACGCAAAACCCTTACCGACACCGTGGCGGCCTGGCGGGATTACACGCCCTATTATTGGCCGCTGCCGCATCCCAGCTGGCGCAATAATGCCTGGATTAAAAAACATCCCTGGTTCGAGGCGGATTTACTCCCGGCCTTACGGCACCATATTGCTGGTGATCTATCGTCACACTGATACCCGTTGTTTTGGTTATGGCCGTTATTCTTGATCTGGTGCTCGCTTGTTTGTTGGGCGGCATGATGTTCTTCCCCATTGTTGTGGCGCCCACCGTGTTCAAGGTACTCGATGGGGCCCAAGCCAGTGCGTTTTTGCGGCGTATGTTTGTGGGCTATTACCGGTATGTGATGATCGGCTCAGCCTTGGCCGCGGGGCTTTTGTATCAGGATTGGCTTGCCGCTCTGGCCATGGCGGCGGTGGCCGCCAGCACCGCTTATGTTTTGTTTGTGTATATGCCCAAGCTCAACGCTTGGAGTGATGCGGAATTGGCGGGGGATGAGGCGGCCAAGGCTAAATTTGCCGCCGGTCACCGGGCAACCGTTATCCTGAACGCGGTGCAAATGCTGATTATCATCGGTATTGTCATCGGCCGTGGTTTAGGCCTGCTTGCCTAGCAATAAATAACGATCATTATACTTATAACTATCTGAGGTTAAAAACGAATGGCTACGAAACTTGATGATGATGCCCGGCGCACGGCCCTGGCCGACCTCGCCGATTGGAGCCTAGTTGATGGTCGTGATGCCATTCACCGGCAATTTGTGTTCAAGAATTTTATTGAGGCTTGGGGCTTCATGAGCCAAGCGGCGATCCACGCCGAAAAACTCAACCACCACCCGGAGTGGTCGAACGTTTACAAGACGGTGGAGGTGGTGCTGACCACCCATGATGTGGATGGGCTGAGCGATTTGGATATTAAGCTTGCGACAATCATGGACCGGCTTGCGGCTTAAAGGAAAGAATACGGATCGATATCGATTTGCACGCGGGTTTGGCTCGGCAGTTTGACCGCTTGTAACCAGGGTTCAATCAGCCGTGCCAGCACCGCTTTGCGGCCCGCTTTGATCAAAAAGCGTTGGCGGTGACGACCGCGCAGCATCGACAGTGCGGCCGGTGCCGGGCCAAGAATGGTAACCCCGTCGATTTTGGGTGCCACGTTCGCCAGCGCGTTGACAGCCTGGCGCAACCGGCCCTCATTGGGGTCTGAGATAATCAGCGCAGCCAGGCGGCCGAAAGGCGGCATTTCATAGAGCCGTCGTTCTTGCTCCACCACATCCATAAACCCGTCGCGGTCTTGGTTGGCCAGGGCTTGCAAGACCGGCTCATGGGGCAGCCGGGTTTGCACCATGACGGTGCCGGGGCTGTCCCCCCGCCCGGCACGCCCTGCCACCTGTTGCAACAATTGGAAGCTTCGCTCAGGCGCCCGGATATCACCGCCACCCAGCCCCATATCAGCATCAATGATCCCCACAAGGGTTAGCAGCGGGAAATGATGGCCTTTGGCCAGGATCTGGGTGCCGATAACGATATCAATCGCACGGGTTTGGATCTTGGCGATAAACTCACGCATGGCGTGGGCGCCGGTCAGCATGTCCGAGGTCAACAGCCCGACCCGGGCGCTGGGAAACCGCTGTTGCACCTCCTCAGCCACCCGTTCAACCCCCGGCCCACAGGCGATGATGGAATCTTCTGCACCACCGGAGGGGCAATGGCTCGGCAGCGGGCCTTCAAAGCCGCAGTGATGGCATTGTAGCCGATGGGCCAGGCGGTGTTCCACGAGCCAGGCGGTACAATTTGGGCATTGCCAGCGGTGCCCACAGCTTTGGCACAGGGTTAAGGGTGCATACCCACGGCGGTTGAGGAACAAGAGCGATTGCTCCCCTTTCTCCAGGGTGTCGGCCAGGGCATCCACCAGGGGCGGGGCTAACCAGGCAGGCCCCAATTCAGCCACGGGGTTGCCATCGGGTTCGGCACTGTCGAGCCGGGTTGGCGGGGTTTTGGTCAAGTCAATCAGTTGGATCTCGGGCAGTTGTGCGGCCCCATGGCGTTCGGGTAGCACCAAGGCCTCAAACCGGCCTTCATCCATGTTCACCATGGTTTCCATGGAGGGGGTGGCCGACGCCAACACCACGGGGTGGCCAGCCAATTGCCCGCGTACCAGGGCCATGTCACGCGCGTTATAAGCGACCCGATCCTCTTGTTTGAACGAGGCGTCGTGTTCCTCATCAACAATGATGAGCCCCAGCCGGTCATAGGGCAGGAACAACGCCGAACGCGCGCCAACCACCACGTCAGCTCGGCCCAAGGCGATATTGCGCCAGTTATCGCGGCGCGTGGCGGGGGTCAGCTCGGAATTCCACAGGGTCGGCGTGGCGCCGAACCGCTGGGCAAACCGATCAAGCCATTGGGCGCTCAACGATATCTCAGGCAGCAGCACGAGCACCTGTTGGCCCTTGGCCAGGGTCGCGGCAATGGCTTCTTGGTAGACTTCGGTTTTGCCCGATCCTGTCACGCCATCAATGACCGCGGTATAGGCCTCACCGGCATTGACGGTATCCCGCAACCGGTCAGCGGCGGCCTGTTGGTCCGGTGATAGGGTTGGGCCGGGCCGGGTCCAATCAGGGCGGGCGTCGCGTGGCGGCAGGGCTGGCAGGGTAACGGTTTCTAGCCCGCCTTGGGCCGCGAGGCTCTTGACCACTGACGTGCCACAGCCGGCGGCCTTGGCCAGCTCGCTTGCCGTCATCACGGGGATATCCTCAGCCAAAGCACTGAGCACCCGGCGCCGAGCTGGGGTCAGGCGCAAGCCTGTGGGCATTGGATCGAGCCGCCGATAGCCCATGGTGGGTTCCGGGGTTTCAAGGGCGGCGGGGCTGGCAAGAAACATCTTGAGCACCGCGCCCATGGGGGCCCCGTAATATTGCGCCATCCAGCGAATCATCTTGCGATTTGTCACCGACATGGGCGGCAGGTCAAAGACCCGCATCACCGGTTTAAGGGTTACCCTGCGCTTTCGCTTGCCAGTCGGCGGCGTACCAGGCGTTGATTTGCTCGTGTCTGAATTCGCGTCAGGCTCTGGGTCAATCTCCCAGATAATTCCGGGCATCTGGCGCTTGCCCACGGGCACTTCCACGTAATGTCCCACGGCCAACTCCAGGGACCGTGGCACGTGATCGGGCAGCCAATAATCATAGGCCCCGCCGGTGCTGGTGCCGATCGGCAGGGGCACCAAGATACGCAAACGCTGGCCTGGCCCGTATTGTTCTTGGGCGGCCTGGGAAACGCTATCAAGGACGGGTGAGGTCACGTTATCGTGTCGTCTTTTGTCGGACAGTGTGTCAGTAAGAGTGGGGCAGTATAAGGCTTTCATGACGGGGTGATCCGATATTTACCCTATGCCTTCACCCTATGGCTTCAGCCTTACCACAGGCTTTCACCCTCTGCCTATGGTTGAGGTTGTTGCACCCCGGCCCCCCGCGCGGTATCACACTCCTCAGACAACGCCCGCCAACGCCTTGCTGAGGATACCTCACCATGAAGTTTTTTATCGATACCGCCGATTTGGATGAAATCCGCGATCTTGCCGCAACCGGTTTGGTTGATGGCGTGACCACCAACCCCAGCATTATCGCCAAAACGGGCGCTGACTTTCTGACCCGGATTAAAGAAATCTGCGACATCGTTGATGGGCCCGTCAGCGCGGAAGTGGCGGCCACCGACTTTGAAACCATGCTGGCCGAGGGCCGGCATATTGCCAAAATCGCTGAGAATGTGGCGGTTAAGGTACCGCTGACCGAAGCCGGGTTGAAAGTCTGTAAGGCGCTCAGTGATGAAGGCACCATGGTCAATGTGACGTTGTGTTTCTCACCGAACCAAGCGCTCTTGGCCGCGAAAGCCGGTGCTAGCTTCATCTCGCCTTTTGTTGGTCGCCTGGATGATATTGGCCATGATGGTATGGGCTTGATCGCTGGTATCATCGAGCTTTATGCCGTCTACCCCAACATTCACACCGAAGTGCTGGTGGCCTCCGTGCGTAGCCCAGCCCATGTGCAGGTATCGGCCAAGATGGGGGCGGATGTTGCCACCCTGCCGCCATCGGTGTTGCGCCAGCTTTATAAGCACCCGCTGACCGATAAGGGGCTTGATGCCTTTGTGAAGGATTGGGCGGCCACCGGCCAAACCATCCTGCCCGGTGGTGCCAAGCAAAACGTGGCGTAAAGACAATGAGTGACGCCTCAAAAACGGCGGCCCATGGCGCCCCCGATCTAGACCCGCAGCAAGTGCGGGCTTATCTGCGTGCGAACCCTGAGTTCCTTGCCGAAAACAGTGATTTACTGACTGCCATGGCGGCGCCGGAACGTTCCGGCGATGAAGGCATTGCTGATTTCCAGAAATTTCTGGTGGATCGCTTGCGGCGCGAGGGAGAAGAGCTGAAAGCCCAACAAGGTGATTTGATCGCCAACGCGCGGGCCAACATGAACACGTTAAACCGTGTGCATTCAGCGATTTTATTTCTGCTTGATGCCCGGGATTTTGAGCAATTCATC